>CAZGDJ010000021.1:0-18242 GCA_964524635.1 uncultured Rikenella sp.
TGACTATGGCATTAAGAGGTGTTTCAACTGGAAAGTCTCCAAGGAGATTGTGATATTTTTTCCTGAGGAGTCCCTGGTATTCAACAATGCCTGCATCAGAGCCAAGTGCAGACTGAAGTTCCTGCCTTCGCAGATCGTACTGCCGATGCATATTCTGGACAAGATAGGTCCTGAGTGTTGCCTCGGTCTTCCAGTCCATCACCCTATAATGATCCTGTGCACCTGCAGGTACCATAAAACAACACAGAACAGCTAATATAGAGTGCCGGACGTTCAAAGAACCACAAATTTTCGGGTGTATGTCAGGTTATTATCATCCAGGACTTTAACGATATATACTCCGGGTATAATATACTGAAGGTAAATCTCAGCCGATAGCTGGTTACATTTCGTGCTACATAATAAAGAACCATCCAATGAATATATGAACACAATCTTCATTTGTGATGTATGTTCTATTGAGAGCACGTTAGTTTGATTATTGAACCATGCTTTGACAGCTGAATTGTAGTAATCAGGGGTTTTAATTCCTGACAGGACCCCGCCAAGGTTTTGATCCTGGATTATTGGTGACACAAGGCTGTTGATATAGACCTCAATATTCGGATACTGGCCGTCAACAGTTAACAACTGAGCATCAGCAGGGCTGGCGGTATTGAGGCCATTTGCTGTCTCCCATGAGTCAGGCATTCCGTCATTATCAGTATCATCAGGTGCCGGTGAAGAACTTAAAACCGGCCATCCTCCTACAGCAGTCTGGCTATCGATAATCCCGTTTACGCTACCGTTGCCTCCATCCATATATGTGGCATTACCATTAGTTACTTCATAAATAATTCTCGTATCTACCGGATCCCTAACCAGGCTTGCGCCAACAAAAGCAAGTACTTTTGTATAGGCGTCCTGAGCGGTATGAGTTGTGACACCAAATGAAGGCATGACTGACAATAGTTTCATTGCAGTTTTGTCAGCTTCAGACACGGTGCCGTATTTATCATGAAACTGGTTATATACTCCGTAAGTCCAGTTATCGCTTGTTGCACGCGTTGAAGCTGATAAATAGTTACCGTCGATAAAGAATTTGCCCCAGATATTATAAACTGCATCTGTGGTCGTAAGATTTTTATCAATAGCGATAATACGTTCTGTTTTTGTTGTTGCCGGACCGGGCTTATAATAGCAGTTTACAATATTTACATTCATGGCCTCACCTCCGTAGCAGCTGTTCCCCTGCCAGTTATATATGACATTGTTTCTCAGATCTACCAGGTCAGTCCGGGCGAAGATATCTCCGGACGACTCGCCTAACCTGGGGTTACGGCTGTCATGATGCGCAAGGAGATTATGGTGGAATGACGCCATTTTTCCGCCCCATATGCCCCCATATCCATGTGCTCCTTTATCATGAACTGAGTTACGGAGACTCTCAGATATCAGGCACCATTGTAAGGTAAAGTTTTCGTTCTGGTAGAATGAGACACATTCATCGACTGACCAGCTCATTGAGCAATGGTCAATAATTATATTTTTATGAAACCTGCCGCCAAGGGCATCTGCCTCAGTATTGGACTCATCTCCCAACCTGAAACGGATAAAACGAATGATGACATTATCAGCTTCAATGGTGACAGGGTAGTCTCTGATACAAATTCCGTCACCCGGTGCAGTTTGTCCGGCTATTGTTACATTGCCATTTGTTATTCTTAATGGAGAGTTAAGCTTTATAGTTCCCGAGACCTTAAAAAGAACAATACGGGCGCCGCTTTGGTTAAGAGCATAGCGGAGTGAACCCGCTGTTGTAACATCTTCGGTTGTTGTCACATAGTACACCTGTCCGCCCCTGCCTCCGGTAGTATATTTTCCATAACCTTCAGCTCCCGGGAAAGCCGGAAGACCGGATATCGGCTCGACCGGATCTTCTCCTCCCTCAGTGACAGTCAGTGTTCCTGTTCCTTCGTACAATTCCGGGTTTGTTGAAGCCGAATATACTCCTGATGCAATACTTTTACCATTCAGCGTCAGGGTCTTAACCGATATGCTGGCGTTAAGTACAGCTCTTGAGTCAGTGCCAAGTTTAAGAATCAGGTTATCACCAACTGCTTTTGAATTGCTGAATATAACTTTGTTTGCATAACCCACCTCAATAATGCCGGCGCCAAAAGCATTCTCACTCTGTCCGTCAATGCAGGTAATGTACCCTGCTACTGCAGGATATTTATTACTGTATTCAGTGAGAGCCCATGTCCCGGAGAAGCTGCTGTTGTCACCTGTAAGAATGACCGTTCCGGTATTTACTGTGCCTTTGCCGTTGTTAAGTGCAGTTATTTTATATGTGCCAGACACCGGTCCGCCCAGGGTCATATTACATCCGGTTGCAGAGCTGCTTTCCATAGTCAGCTTCATGTTTCCCTCGACCAATACCGGGGCCTTTATTGAAAATCCAGTTCCGCTTGTATTAAAATAAAAAGATGTCCCCTGGCCCATATGAATAGTGCCGGTTGATTCATGATTGCCACGAAGACGCAGCATACCGGCCCCTGACATGATAATATCAGCAGCATAAACTGTTGCAGTAGTCTCCATTTGTATAGAGCACAGGGCGCTCTCTCCCTCAAGGGGCATAAGCGCGGGAGAATAGTTACCTGCCACGTCCCATAATCCGTTTACAGCACCCGTGAAAGTAAAGACTTCCGGACGACCAACGATTATGCTTCCTGTACCACTTATGACAGACGGGTTGGTAGCAGCAGTATAAATGCCTGTCTCCTGTATTGCCCCGTCAATATAGAATTCACTTGTTGTAACATTTGCATTCAGTACAAGTGAAGAACCAGAGACGACTTTTAAAAATGAATTTGCAGAAAAGGCATTATCATTACCTATTACCAAAGTTGTTCCGTTGCTTATTTCGACACTGCTTTTACCAAGGGAGCCAGCCACAGACGCTTCAATACTGCCTTCAAGAACGATTATGTCACCAGAGAAATTTATATTGTCTGCATTAAGTACCAGTTTACCTGAAGAATGCTTTACCAACTCATGTATTCCAGAAATGGATGCGTTCAGAGTAAGCGTACCGGTATTATAAAACCTGATGGAATCTTTGGTAGCTATTTTACCTGACAATGTAACATCGGCAGAAGACATGAAACGTGCAACACCTGCTGAAACATAAGTTACACTGCTGTTTCCCGAAATAATAAGAGCTGCATTGTCTTTCAATGACAGGTCAGCGGCAAAGGTTCCTCCGTCAGCCTCAACTGTATCCGCTGAAATAACAAATGCTGACTGACCTGAAGCAGGGACCTCAGCGGGATCCCAGTTTTCTGCAAGAAGCCAGCTTTTTGATGCACCTTCGCCGGTCCAGTTGTAAGTCTGAACCAGGGGAGCATCGGCCGAAGGGTCCCAGTTATCAGTGCCTCCCAGCACCATCTGAACTGAGTAGTCAAGCGCTTCGTCAGCTGTCAGAGCCCGTAAGCCCGCCCAGGTTGCACGGCCGCTCATATCAGCACCCTCACCTGTATTTGCATATTCATACAGATGCAGGTCTGTACTGGTGGCTGCATAAGTCATGTTCCACTCATCTCCCCATCCTTCAGGATGGATCATTTCAGTCATATCACAGTATAGCCACGCCACCTTGGGATACTCATGCCATGGCCTTCCGAACCTTATAAGAGAACCATCATCGCCTGTCCTTGGACTTCCTGTTGCATAAGTGACTGAACATTCATTGAATACAAAACCATAAGTCTGGTCTATAGGAGTCGAAGGTGCCGTGATCCATCCTCCTCCCCAGCTGCGTATCTCACATGACTGAAAGAAAGCAATACAGGCTCCATATATATAATCAGTTCTGCCTACAATCAGACAGCCTTCAAAATAGCAACGTTTGCCTACAGTCCACAGGTACATTGTGTCCTGGTAGCTCTTAATATCGCAATTTATAAAAACCACTTTGTCAGCCTGCACGGTTATTGCCTGTGCCTGCCCTACGGGCCCTGCGGTATTCTGTATTGTGAGGTTTTCAGCCCTGAAGCCATCACCCTGTATTGTCAGAGTAGCTGAAGTCACGAGAAGTTCAGCGGGCAGAAGTGAAGCATCAGCGGCAGGGCACTTACCATTATAACCATCTGCACAATCATATATATGATAGCTTATTATGGTTTCCTCACGGCTCTCGCCGATAAAGGTGAGGTTCTTTTTATCAGAAGGCACTATCAGTTTTTCTGAATTATACAGACCTCTTTTTATATATATAATAATTGTGCGGTCACTGTTTGATGGTGCCGCATCAATGGCAGCCTGTATGGTTGTGAAGTCACCAGATCCGTCTGTTGCAACGGTTATATCAACCTCTGCAGCCAGACCTTTGGCAAAAGCATCAGCACCAGCCAAGAGGAACACAACACAAATACAAATTACCAACAGGTTTCTCTTCCTCCTCATTTCCTTATGTATTATAAAACCGAAATAATAGTTAGCAGAAGTATTTCATTCCGGGGCCGGGAGGAAATACTCCCGGCCTTCCGGATGAAACTCTAACTATCCCTTTCCCAAAAACCCTACTCAAGCCAGCGGGGATCACCTGCTCCGGTAGCTATTCCTGCAAAATTAGTATCCTGGAATGAATAATCAACCGGTGTGGCAAGATCAACAAACGGAGCTTTCCATAATGCTGTGGAGGCACCTGTATATGCCGTCATATAACCCTTGATAGGCCCGGTTGTTCCGTCATAGAAATCGGAGGTATAGTACGATCGGATTACAGATAATGTCATACCATTCGGTCTTACACCATTTGCCAATGTACTTGTCTGACCAAATATACAGTCACTTATTGTCAAAGGTCCGGCATTGGCTGGCGCAGGTGCTGCAGATCCCATATCAATAAACCATCTGCCTGAAGCAGCATCCATCGACATCTGGTCAAAGGTGCAGTTGTCAACCGTAATACTTCTGCAGTCAATACCAGCGCCATAAAGAATCAAACCATTTTTGCAGTTGTAAACGGTGGTATTTGAAATGGTAATATTATGGATGGCGGCAGTATTTGCATTTGGGTTAATAACACTGTAACTCTGAGTGGTCCCAACTGCAAAACTATGAATCAGGCAATTAGTGATTTCGAGTTTATTGATTTCCTGTCCTCCAGCGTTACCACGTAACCGTATGGCTGATCGATCAGAATTTCTGATAATGCAGTTATTGAATTTTAACAAGCCAAGATGAAGTGCTGTGTTTTCCTGGTCAATAACTCCCCTGTGCCTTGTCACTCCACCATCATCATATGAACAGCTTATGTCTATGTTTTCAAAGACGAGCGAATCAGACAATGTCAGTGAAGGGTCAATATCAAACATATGGTTGCCCCCACCTGTAACAAGGAAAATAATAGGACGATTAGTTTCAGACATGCCTCTTATTTTAATACTTACATCAACCGTATCAGGCTCAGACATCCCATAACTTGTTCCATTAGCTAAAACCAATACCTGTCCAGCTGTCATAGCATCAAGAGCAGCTGTCAGGTCCCCTCCTGCATCAAGCAAGATGTCACCTTGAATAAGAAGTCTTGTGGTACCTCTGACGACCGTATTATACATTAATCTGATTTCATATTCATCATTTGCCATTGCAGTAAAGTCCTTTGCTCCGGCAGTGAGCTCATCAGAAGTAATAGGATAGGTAGTTTCAGAAGTTCCGTCGTCAAAAACAAGAGCAGTAACTGTTGACCCGGGAGTCCAGCGTACAATGCAAGCATTCAAAGCAGTCATTTCGGTCACATAGTTTCTAAACAGATTTTCAGGTGCCGTTGCAAAACCAACTTCAGACCATTTTGAGTCTTCAACGCCTTCGAGTGAACTGACTGCCATAAGTCTGCCAAAATAATCCGTATCGCCTGTCAGTATGCAGGAATATGTAGTCAAATTGCCATCAATTTCAGTTGTCTCAAGAAGGGTACCAGTTGCAATATCTGTACCCTCGTAGATTTCCAGGACATAATGATCAGCATCTTTTAAAGTTACCCATGTAAAAGTAACCGTTGTCTGATTAGTTATTGAGGCAGAGAATTTAAGCGGACTAAAAGCCCTGCTAAAAGTAAGTTCATCAACAATCGGGTCAATATCTTCTTTACATGCATTCATAAAAAGCAAAGTAAATAACCCGACAAATAATCCAATATATTTAAATGTCTTTTTCATAGATAACAATTTAATATTGTTAATATCCATAATCATTAGTCAGCTGATTATTACTGCCATCAATAAACACCTGCCAGATAGGCCAGAACTGATAAGAATCGGGATCATTTGTATACAGGGAATTGATTTTTGCCTGATCCAGCTTTGTCGGGCTGACGTATAATGCAGTAGAAGAATAGCTACCTGACATATCAGCAGTTTCTCCCCTGTTTAATCCATAGAATTCAAGTGAAAATCCATCAGAAGCATACCTGAAGTAAATCGTTGAAGGAACGTCAGCATACTCACCAGTTTGGTTGCTAAGGTTTGTCATCTTGGTTTTAGCTGTTTCCATATTTGTTCCCAATAAGTTCCAGCGGATCAATGCCTGTTTGCGCTGTTCTTCGCCAGCAAATTCAAAAGCCTGTTCTTTGACGATAGCATCGAACATCAGTTCTTTAGATGATAAAGCTGCGACATAAGCATCAACTTTTGCTGGCCAGTCAACTTCTTTAAAAGCTCTTTTGCGGATCTCTTTTAGATAAGGAGCTGCAGCGGCAGGCCCTGTCAGTTCATTGCTTATTTCAGCAGCCATCAAAAGAACCTCAGCATAGCGCATATAAACGAAATTTAATCCATCATCATTTGTTGATGTAACAATTCTTTTCATCCATTCATAACGCAATTTCCCGAAATACCACTTGTTAACAGAAGGAGAACCTGTTCCCTCGCTCATCACCTGTTTTGATTTTTTAGTTGTTTGATCAGCAGTCCCCCAAAAATAAGGAACACATGTAACATCCCTGCGGGTATCTTTTACATCAAAATCGTACCATAAATTAGGAAGCGGGCCATAGACTCCTCCCTGTGCCTGACCAGTATACTGGTCAACAGTCATATGCTTCACAGCATATGTATAAGCCATACGGCCACGTCCATCAGCAAACGGAAGCTCCCAAAGTGATTCTCCTCCTGAAGTGTTAATTTCCTGACAAACATTATAGAAAAACCCTTTAAAAGTACTTGTCAAACCGGCTTTGCCACTTTCGATTACATCTTTACATTCCTGAAGTGCAATTGGGTAGAGAGTTGCAACAGATAACTCAGGATCAGTACTTCTTCTTATTCCATCGGGGTACTGGGAATAACCTGCAGCTGCAAGACAGAGACGTGCACGGAATGCTTTCACGAAAGCTTTATTTATCCCTTCAGTTGTTTTAGTCCTGCTATTATTTGCATTTGGCCAATCTACAAGTTCCTCAGCTTCTTCCAGATCGGCAATAATCTGTTTGTATATTATATCGCGACTAGATTTAGGGATATATGTAGTTTCTGAAGTAACAGGTTCAAACCTGGCTACCACATCGCCCCAGGCTTTTAAAAGGTCCGCATAATAAATTGCCCTGAGGGTTAATGCCTCGCCCAGTAATTGTCCCATTTCATTACCTGCTGCAGGGTTTCCGTAAGTTCTAATGCCCCTGATACAGAGATTTGCACGTTCAATTCCCTGATACATCATTGCCCAGGCATTATTTGCAGTATTCATTTCTGTGTTAATTGAAGAATTAACATACCGGCACAGATCAGATTTTGCTCCGGCAGAATTTGAGCTATTCAGCCACTCGATATCTGTATTATTCCCATAATGTGTCAGAAACCTGCCTCTGTATGAATTGGTCTCCCCGAATGGTATTTTTATCCCATCAACCGCCGATACAGCCAAACCCGGAGTGGAAAATATAACTGATTCCTCCAGTGTCGACTGAGAAGGGGCATCCAGAAAGTCTTCGCATGACATAAAAAAGCATACGAAAACCAAACTAAGTATATATAATATCTTTTTCATATTCATATATTTAAATCAGATTAAAAACTAAGATTTACACCAAAGATCAGTTGCCTGCTTTTCGGGTAAGCTGAATAATCCAGTCCCGGAGTAAGAGGAGTATTCCTCCTTGTTGAAACTTCAGGATCGAAGCCTGAATAGTTTGTCAGGACAAATACATTATAAGCAGAAGCGTAAATCCTTAAGTTCTGGACTTTTGCTCTTTTTACTATACTTGAAGGCACAGTATATCCCAGAGAGAGAGTATTTAAACGAAGATAAGATCCATCTTCAACAGCCCAATCGCTGAACACATGCCTGCTCATATAAGGCGACCACATGGTGGTATTTGCATTCATAGCTTCGAGAGTCGCCGGATCATTTACGATCTGACCTGTTACAGGGTCAATATTTGTCCAACGTTTCCCTTCAGCCATAATGTCAATCTTATTCCTGAATCCGTACTTGGGAGCAGCCGTAGTGTATTCAATTTTATTGGCATTGTAGATATCATTCCCATAACTCCAGCTGAATACAGCTGAAAAATCGAAACCAAATGAACTGGCATAGATGTTAAAACCTCCTGTATGCAGCGGATTATTATTGCCAATAACTGAACAATCTGCAACAGTAACCTTACCATCATCGGCTGTAGAATTGGGATCGTCGTAAATGTCTTTCAGCTTCAAACTGCCAGGGCGCGGAGTGCCAATTACATCTTCATCAGAAACAACACCCTCGTTTAATTCCCATTTATCAGTAGCCTCGTTATAGCCAGAAAAGTCAGAAACCTCGTATCTCCCGTCATTTTGATAACCATACATTTCGCCAACAGATCCGCCTTTAGCAATCCAGTAATCGTTACCGATTTCTGTTGATGCCCAGCCGGTAGCCTGCCCAAAGTCGTCCATTAAGCCAAGTGAGACAATTTTGTTTTTATTGATACCTATATTGAAACCAAAATTTAGTTGTAAGTTCTTTTTGTCAACAATTATAGCATTCAGAGCGACTTCAACACCCTTATTTTCAGTTTCACCCATATTTCTGTATTGTGAAGTATACCCGCTGCCTGAAATAGGGAAATTAATGAGAAGGTTTTTCGTTGTATTATAGTACACTTCAACATTACCGCTTAACCTGCTTTTAAACAAACCAAAATCCAGTCCTATGTTGCGGGTATAGGTAGTTTCCCATTTTAAATCAGGGTTGCACATCACTGTTGTTGGAGCCAGGTAGCTGGCAACGCCATTAATATACGCAAGGTTCCCATCTGCAAAAGTCTGCACAATCTGACCCGACGGAATATTGTTATTACCTGCGGTACCATAGCTAAGGCGCAATTTTAAAAGATCAAGAGTATTGGAAATTCCTTTCATAAATTCTTCTTCGGAAATCTTCCATGCCACAGCAACAGAGGGGAAGTAACCCCATTGATTCCCCTTTTTGAATTTACTGGAACCATCTGCTCTGAATGTTGCTGTAAACAGATATCTGTTTTTAAAGTCATAATTCAAACGGCCAAAGAAAGAAAGTAATTTATCATCAGGATTGTAGGTATTTCTATAAATGTTAGAAAAACCCCTTCCAACCAGTTTATAAGCCTGATCTGAAGTAAATAATTCCGGGAAATTCCAAACCTGGTTGAATAGTGTGTTTGATTCATTAAAAATCACCTCCTGTCCGATCAGAAGTTTAATTGAATGATCAGTATTTCCAAGGAATTTCTTAAAATCATAGTTCAAAGTATTTGTGCTCCTTATCGTATTGCTTTTATTTTCAGTTGTTTCCAGAGCAGGTTTGTTCTGATAAAGTGCAGTGGGAGTGTTTTTTACATAATAAGTGGTTAATCCATAGAAACGGTCATCTGAATTATCATAGTAATCAAGACCTTCTTCTGTTCTGAATTTTAAGTTGTCAATAATTTCCCACGAAAAGCTTGCCCCCAGAGTATACCTCTTCCTTAATTGCCGGCGATCATTATCCCTGACTGCATCGAGAGGATTTACCATTTGTGATGAAAATTCATCATCGGAATAGTCTCCCATTGATGTAAATGGAATAGGTGCAAATATCATTGCTTGTTTTAATCTTGAATCTGTTGGGTTTGCACCTGTCTGATCTGTGCCCCCGGCACCATTAATCTGGATATCGGAATAACGCAATGAGAATGAAAGTTGAACCCTTTTATTAGGGTTATGATCAAGTTTAAGAGAAAAGTTATCGCGCTTGTAATCAGAAGCAAGCATTATCTCATCACTTCTTATACCTGCATAACTAAATGAATATTTGAATTTGTCGGATCCTCCTGTTATACTCAAATCCTGGTTAAAAGTAGTTCCAACTTTTCCAAAAACCTGATTATACCAATCTGTACTGGGTTGTCCTTCGTACAAATCAATGTCCTGGTATTGGCCAAAGTATTTTTCATAATTTCCAAGTTGATCATCCAGCATGGCAAATTCATATGACCATTTAACATAGTCCTCAACTCCTAAAGAATTAAGGTGGTTAGCCGCCTTTTTAAAACCGTAATATGCATTATAATTAACTTTTGCAGCTCCGGCAACGGCAGATTTGGTGGTTATAATAATAACCCCGTTGGCACCACGAGCACCATAAATAGCTGTTGAAGAAGCATCTTTCAGAACATCCATTGATTGAATTTCTGAAGGGGGAATATCAGAGATACTGTTAACAGGAAACCCGTCAACAATAAATAAAGGTGAGTTGCTCTGTGTAATAGAACCTCCACCGCGAACACGGATATTAATTTCCGCATCAGGAGATCCCTCGGTAGTAACAACCTGTACACCGGCCATTTTACCTGTCAGAGCTTCCGCTGCAGTTGATACAGGAATTTTGGACAAATCCTTGCCCTGTACCGATGAAACTGAGCCGGTTATATCTCTTCTGTTGACAGTGCCATAACCGATCACTACTATTTCATCAAGCAGACTACTCGATGGAGTAATAGCTGCATTCACAACCGTCCGGCCCTCTACAGGCACTTCAAGCTGTTCATAGCCCACATATGAGAAAACCAGTGTGGCGTCAGAAGGACAGTTAGGCATGGTAAAATTGCCGTCAACATCAGTGACAACACCACGAACTGTGCCTTTAATAACTACATTTAAGCCGATCATCGTTTCTCCTGTCTGGGAATCAGTTACTGTGCCGGTCACAGTTATGTTCTGTGAAAAGCCCTGTAATGAAATCATAAACAGTGTAAACATCAGCAACACTCTCAGACCGGAAAAGCTCCGGCCGGGGAGTCTCTTAATTTCATTGATTAGTTCTGTCATAGATTAAGTAATTAATTAGGGTTTATTTATTGTCTGTCTTTAATTGTCATAAATATTCAGAAAGTGACCAGAACCAATACCATTATTGCGGATAATAATCCGATAACCAGTAGCACAATGAACCAGTTGAGTTTTTTCAGTTGACGGTCAGATTCTTTCACTTTTACCTAATAAGACGTTAAGCAATTTACAAATATGACTTCCATAAGACAGTACAATTTTTCCCAATCAGGAGGGCAGGCTTTCCCTGAGCGGGAAATAAATCTCAAATTGCAGGGCTGGATTTCTCAACTAAGGACTCAAGGAATAGGACAAGCCCCATCCAACTGTTTGTTTTTCTTGAAATTAAGTGCTTTTTAAATCAGAGGCGGGTTTTTCGTCCCGGATGCGAACTGAGCAATATAATCTGAGGCGCTCATCCCATATTCACGATGAAAACATTTTCTGAAATGTGACAGATCCTTGAATCCAACAGCAAACGCAATTTCCGTAATGGTCATCTTCTTTTCAATCAGCAGCTGCGTTGCTCTCTTAAGCCTGATGCTTCTGACAAACTCCTTCACCGTCATATTTGTAAGGGCATTGAATTTACGGTATAGTTGCATACGGCTTACCCCCACCTCGTTTGCAAAGCTTTCAATATCAAAGTCAGGGTTTGCGATATTCTTTTCAACGACTTCCATAGCTTTTTGCAGGAATCGCTCATCGGGTGAAGTAATTGTAACATCCGATGGTTTCAGTATCAGCTCCCTGGTATATTTATCCTTAAGAGCGGCTCTGACTGACAGCATGTTCTCAACCTTGGTCTGAAGAATTGTTATGTCAAAAGGTTTTGTCACATAATCATCCGCCCCGCACGATAATCCTTCAATCTCATGCTCTTTTGAATGAAGTGCAGTTAGTAACAGTACCGGGATGTGTGAAGTTCTTTCATCCTTTTTAATCCGTTTACAAAATTCATATCCGTCAACATCAGGCATAAGAATATCACTGATAATCACGTCAGGAATAATCTGTATTGCAGTGTCCCATCCTTCTTTACCATTTTTTGCTTCATAAATAGTATAAATCATATCAAAATGACTACGGATAAAATATCTGACATCAGGATTGTCCTCAACAATAAGCATTATCCTGGCATCAGGTTTTTCAAGTTGTTCTTCGGAGATGGCTTGCCTGGCCCTTTGTAAAGATCCGGCTTCATCAGCACCTCCGGGTTTTGTCTCCGTAGCAATATCTTCTTCAGTCTCAAAAGGCAGGCGTACTGTAAATTTTGATCCCTTGCCCGGTTTGCTGAGAACGTAGACCGTTCCTTTATGAAGTTTAACGAGTTCTTTCACCAGTGCGAGGCCTATACCGGTGCCGGAATTTTCATTTTTTGAATCTACCCTGAAAAAGCGGGTGAATATTTTTTCAATATTTGACTGGGATATGCCCTTACCGGTATCTTTAACTGCAATCTCAATATATTGCTTTTCGGGAACCGTATCCAGGGCTTCCTCATCTTCTGCTGCAAAAACAAGAGAAAGATGAACTGATACCTGACCCCCTTCATCAGTATATTTAATGGCATTTGAAATAAGGTTATTCACTATAGTCTCAACCTTGTCGGGGTCATACAATGCCACAATTCTCTTTTTCAGGGAGTTAAATTTCAGAGTTATTTGCTTCTCACGGGCAAACTCATCAAAAGAGTGGGTTACATTTGATACGAGAGTCACCATATCACCACTGGTAAGCTCAAGCTTAAGATTGCCGGCTTCCAGTTTTCGGAAATCAAGAAGTTGATTTATTAGGCGGTCAAGTTGTTTTGTATTCCGGTAAACCATTGCAAGGTGTGACTGTACCTCATCTTCCGGGACCTCTTTTGAAATAAGTTTCTCAAGAGGACCAAGAATAAGGGTGAGAGGGGTCCTGATCTCATGTGAAATGTTCGTGAACAATCTCAGCTTAAGCATGTCAAGTTCATGAAGATGTCTGGCTTTTGTTCTTTCAGAAACCAGCTCGTTCTTTATCATTTCGCGGTTTATGATAAATCTGATGAGAGCAAAGAATATTGCTGCTATGGCAATAAAAATGAGCAACTTAAACCACCATGTCATCCAGAATGGGGGCAATACTGTCAGATGGAGTATCAATTCATTATCCACAGGAGGATTTCCGGGTAAGATTTTCTTTACTCTAAGGGTGTAATCATCAGGATTAAGGTTTGTATAGGTTGCCGTACGCGATGTGCCGGGTTCATTCCAGTCTTTATCAAAACCTTCAAGAAAATATGAGTAGAGGGTGCTCGAGCTATTCACAAAGTCAAGAGCAGCAAACTGAAGTGTTATCACATTCTGATCATATTTCAGCACAAGGTCTGTTGTTTCAGAGATGCTCTTTGTCAGGATAGCATCCTTGCCATCGCTTATCGGAACCGGCCTGTTAAAGATCCTCAGTTCTGTAAATATCAGTGGCACGTTAAGATCCTCGACGAGGATATCCTGAGGATTGAACATGTTGAAACCGGAAATGCCTCCGAAAAGCAACTCCCCGCTTCTGGCTTTGAAGGCTGCACCATAGGTGAACTGGTCATTCCTTAATCCGTCATTGCTGGTGAAATTCCGGAATTGATTCGTAACCGGGTCATATTTTGATAATCCCTTTGATGTGCTGATCCACAGGCTCTTGTTATTGTCTTCCAGGACACAGAGTGCCTGGTTGTTTGAGAGACCATTATGCTCATTTAAGTACATTTTTGGTCCTTCAGACTTGGAATAAAGTGCAATACCGTTATCGAGGGTTGCTATCCAATATCTGTTTTCAGAGTCTTCAAGAAATGACCTGGAATGCTCATTATACCTTGTAGTATTCCCTGTTTCAGGATCATAAATTACGACCTCGTTTGCAGTTCCGAACCATATATACTTTTCAGAATCAATCCTGATCCAGTTTACCAGTTCATTCTTGGCAAGTTCAGGGTAATGAGTGAATTTACCGTTTTCAGGATCATACCTGTCTAACCCAACTGAAGTTGCAACCCAAATACCTCCCTTATCATCACGCTGAAGGTCCCATACTCTGTTATCAGAGAGGCTCTCTGGGTTTTCCGGTGAGTGAATGAAATGTGTAATTCTGCCAGTCTTAATATTAAGAACGTCAATACCTCCCCAGAAAGTGCCTATCCACAAATTCCCTTTTCCATCATCAAGGAATGCCTTTACACAATTCTGAGAGATGGTGTTCCGGTCGTTCTCTTTAGCCATCATATATTCAAACGTTCCTTTGACAGGATCGTAAATATTTATCCCTCCGTCTTCTGTACCAACCCATATTCTTTGACTCCCGTCCATCCAGAAAGCGTAAATGATATTACTGTTAAGATACCGGTTGTCATTAGGAAGAGCGCTGAAGTTGCGAAACACCTGTTTGCTTTTTGCCAGCAGGTTAAGTCCGCCACGGGTACCAATCCATGTCTCCCCCCTGGCATCATGGAATATGTCAAGTACAGAGTTATTTGCAAGACTCCGGCTATCTCTGTCATCGTGCCTGTAAAACCCGGTCACTCCCCTGGTCTTTGAAAAAACGTACAATCCGCCACGGGTGCCAATCCAATAATCTCCCAGGATGCCTTTTGAGATAGTTCTTATTGTCTCAGTCCTTTCATAATATGGTCCCAGATCAAGATGACGGGCTTGTCGTGTCTGAGGATCGATAATAAAAAGTCCGTTGGAGTATGTTCCTATCCATAACTGGCCATCATCATCGTTGAGAATTTCGAAGACCTCTCTTGACTGGCTGCTTAAAATAGGAAGGATAACTTCTTCCACAATATTTGTTTCAGGATAGTAGATGTAGAGACCGTTGGTAGTTCCTATCCAAAGGTTTCCAAAGTCATCAAAATTTATAATCCGAATAAAGCTGCCTGTGAACCCTGCCAGTTGTCCTCCACCCTGAGGATTAACTTTTCGTAAATGCCATTCTTTATCAGCCACCAGAAGATTTCTGTCAGTGCCTATATAAAGATTCCCCATCCTGTCCTCTGTTAAAGTGTTGACTGAAATCTCCTTTGACCTGAACTCAGGATCATCCTTAAATGGATGTCTGAACCGCTCCTTCTCTCTGTCAAAAACATTTATTCCGCCGTTTTCTGTCCCTACCAGGAGGTTCCCGCTGCTGTCCTCAAATATTACTCTGACAAGGTTGCCGGATATGCTTTTTGTATCATCAGGATTGGGCATAAAATTTACAAAACGATAGCCATCAAATCTGCTAAGACCCTGACTGGTTCCAAGCCATATCCATCCCTTTCTGTCCTGGTAGATACATTGTATCTGATTGTTTGGAAGTCCGTTTACCTGGGTGAAACTGTCAAAACTTAAAACATTGGTTATATCATTGCCCGTTAGCAGCGTCGGGTAAAACAGGTTTAAAACCACAACACAAGCAACCGTAAGTTGTCTCAATGATATTGTAAACCGGTGCATCATTAATTCTTACATGCTGTTATCCTTGGGTATGCAAGTTGTTTCGCACACAGGCATTTGTCAAGGCTAAAATTAATCGTTTTTTAATAATCTCAACACCGTGGTTGTACGCACAACCTGTTTACCCGTACTTTTTCCCATGTGTGACATTTCTGATGTTAAATTGCTATCTTGGTAGCCGGACACCAAAAAGTGAACACACCTTCAGAAGATGAGTGAGGAGATCCTTCGGGCATTAATGGAGATGTTCGCCCTGATAGTTAAACAGGACGGAGGTATGCTGCAAAGCGAAAAGGATTATGTATCCGATTTTCTCACAAAGCAATTACCTCATAAAAGCGCAGATGAATACCTGCAATTATTCCTTGAAAACTCAGGTCCGGTTCAGAACAGGAAGTTCATTTCAGACAGCAATTCTCCTTCAGTAAAAGACTCTGTTAAGATCCTCAATATCTGCAAGAAGATCAACAGGACTCTTAATCAGGAGCAAAAAATAATTGTACTAATCCGGGTTTTTGAGCTTATTGACTCCGACAAGCAATATACTCCACAGAGGATGAACATTGTCAACACCATCGCAGAGGTATTTAAAGTCACACTTGAGGAATTCAATACTATTAAAACCTTTATAAGCGAAGAGGAAAAAGGACAATTTAGTAATCCTGCTTTTCAAATTGTTGATACAGCAGGCAGCGATGATAAAGATGAAGGCAAACAATCATTTATCGTTTTTCTTAAAGTTGCCAGTGTCAACCTGCATTTCTTCAGATATTTCGGCAAAACATCAGGTATTCTAAACGGCATGCCGGTGAGAACCCGAAAGGTTTATACATTTGCCCAGGGCTGCGTACTGACTGTAAAACCATTGCCGGCAATTTATTATGGTGATGTTATCTCCCGCTTCTTTTCTGAGGCAGGAGCCTATCCGCTATCATTCGTTGCGGATCATCTCAATTATACCTTTCAGGATGGATATGATGCAATATCAGATGTGACTTTTACGGCAACAGATGGTCAGTTAATCGGCATTATGGGTGCCAGCGGGACAGGAAAGACCATGCTGCTAAACATTCTTTGCGGCCTTATAAAACCTGACTCAGGTGATATCAGGATAAACAGTATTTCACTTGCATCAGCCGGCAATACCCTTGACGGAGTCATTGGTTATGTTCCGCAGGACGATCTCCTGATTGAAGATCTGACAGTATTTGAGAACCTTTACTATTCTGCATCCCTATGCTTTTCCGGGAAGAGTAAACAAGAGATTACAACACTGGTAAACCAGATGCTGCAAACACTCGGATTATCAGGGAAACGCGATCTCCGCGTGGGATCTCCTATGAACAAAGTTATCAGCGGAGGGCAACGCAAAAGACTCAACATAGCTCTCGAACTGATAAGGGAACCCTCATTACTGTTTCTGGATGAACCTACTTCAGGTCTGTCTTCAGGGGATTCAGAAAACATTATGACTCTTCTCCACGAGTTGACGCTTAAAGGCAAGCTTATTATTACTGTTGTACATCAACCCTCCTCAGAAATCTTTAAAGGTTTCGACAAGGTGCTGATACTTGACGAGGGAGGGCAGATGGTATATTTTGGGCACCCTGTTGAGGCCGTAATTCATTTTAAGACTCTCGACTCTCAGATTAACAGTGATCTTGGAGAATGCCCCACCTGTGGAACAGTTAATGCTGACACCCTGTTCAATATTCTGGAGACCAAGGTAATTGACGAATTCGGCCGCTATACAGACAAAAGGAAAGTTTCACCGACCGAATGGGCTGAGTTATATCGAAAACAGAACCCCGTTAATCCTCCTCAGGAAGATAAGTCCCCGCCACACTCAAATTTGCAGAAACCGGGATGGATTCACCAGTTGAAAATTTTTCTGGAAAGGGATCTGAAGAGCAAAATAGCCGACAGGCAATATCTTCTGATAACGCTTCTTGAGGGACCATTGCTGGGGTTAATACTTTCTTACATCATCAGGTATATAGCTGACCCTTTATCGGAGGCCTATATTTTCAGGGAAAATGAGAATATTCCCATATATATCTTTATGCTTATTATAGTGGCTCTTTTTCTGGGGTTGACTATCAGCGCAGAGGAGATATTCAGAGACAGGAAAATGCTCAAGCGCGAGCATTTTCTAAATCTCAGCAGAAGCAGCTATCTGCTGGCTAAAATTGGTGTAATGATTATTATCTCAGCATTACAGGCATTCCTTTTCCTGATAATAGCAAATCCGATACTGCACTCTTCAATTTCTTTGATCTTAAGAATTGGTTTAATGTTATAATAATTAATTCCATGTCCGGCGTTAATTCTTAAACCTAATGATTTTGCAAATTTGGCTGCATCATCAATTTGCTTTAAATTTTCGTAGAATTCAGCTTCGTTTCTGGCATTGGCATAATCTCCGGTGTGAATTTCTATAAAAAGAAAGGCATCAGCCCAT
>CAZGDJ010000022.1:0-6828 GCA_964524635.1 uncultured Rikenella sp.
TTGAGTGATAGTTTCAAAAGAGAGACCCTTTCAGGAAGAATTACCCTGAAGTGTGTTAAGAAAATACTACCTGAAAAATAAAGGGTAACTCAGTTCTGTTTAAATACCATTATGTAGGGACTCTCGCAACATTCATTGTTTCTGGAAATTTTAACCAGTTCAAAACCGCATTCAATTATGTCAGAGATTTCCTTTTCAATAGGGGAGGCATTCCATCCAAAATCAGCCGATAGTTGTTTACCGGTCTCAATATCAATATCAGGATTAATTATAAATATCCTTCCATCATTTTTAAGTTTGGACTTCAGATCAGTCATGATGGCTTTGGGATTCTTTAAATACTGATATGTCCATAACATCAGAATTTTATCGAATGTATTTTCAGGAAGATTAGTTTCATCATCTGCCCCCTCTATAGCAATGTATGTATTTGTAAATGGTTTGCCTTTTACCTGCTGGTAAAATTCAACCACATCGTTAAGGGCTTTTTGATTGCAGACAGATTTATCTATATCCTGGACAAAAAATGTCAGGCTGTCATTAAATAAAGACAGCATCGCCTCGAGGAATCCGTTCCCGGCTCCAACATCTGCTATTACTTCACCTTTCTTAAAGCTGATTGTATCGACGCATCTGCCTTTGAGGCACTGCCTTATTTCTTCGATGCTTGTCAGCATCGGGTAACCATCATAAGGTTGCATAGAGTTATTGTTTTTGTTCCTGCAACCGGATAAAAAGCAACATATAACCAAAAGAGCGCCAAAGCATATTTTACCATGATTCGTCATTTTTTTAATTGATAGGTCTTCATTAGTTTAAGAACTGAAAATTAAGGCAAGCCCGCCAGTGATTAATGGGTTAAGATTATTTTTTTTTAAGTTTTGACCAAAGAAGTCGTATCAGTACAGAGATAGTCAGACAAACACACCAGTAAAAGATAAATTCGAATGTTGCGATTGTCAGTGCCGCCATCGGGCTGGAGCCCAGTAGCATAGGTGTTTCTAAAATTCCACGAAGAATAGCCAGGACATGCGTTGCTATTCCCCAGAGCCCTCCAAGAAGGCAGAAATTCACAACGGGATTTCCGGGCAGGCGAAATGCAAGCCACCAGAAAAGAAGGCCTATAAGAGCAAACAATAATCCATAGGAGGGAGGAATAATCCACCTGAACCACAAAGGGAAGACATAGCTATAAACAGAATCCCAATAGATATAGCTCATAATCAACCCAAAAAGAAAAAAGAAGTAGCAGAACATTACAACTACGAGCCTCCATTTCATCTTTTTCAGATCATCTGGTTTAACAAACTTTGCCAAGACGCTGATAAAAACAATATCGATCAAAGCAAATATTAATGCTGCTTTCCAGAGCATTTCAGTTGTCACTTTAAGAGCATCTGATATTGACATGGTGTATATATTAAATTTCTTTTAAAAGCAATTGGCTTTAGATTTTTCAAGGAAAAATAAAGATTAATAAGGCAGCATTCATTATTTTATGAAGTCTTTGAATATTATGAAATCCAAAAACCTGCAACTATGAAAAAAAAAGTTTTCCCTTCGTTTCTTGCCTTAATACTGGTTTTTATCTTACAGACTTTTTTTAGCATCACATATGGACAGGATTTTCCTTTTATCAGTGATTCCATCTATTCCAAATACCTGAAAGAGTACAGATCAGTTAAAGTACTGTTGCCGGAGAACTATAAACCGGGATCTTCAGACAAGTATGAGGTTATATATATAACTGACGGAGAGTGGGCTATGAGTCCATTCTCGTTTATATACAGATTTTCGGAAAGTGAGAATTTTGTCCCACCTGCTATAATAGTATCTGTACCAAATAGATATATTGAAAAAGCTAATCAACGTGACAGGGATTTTTTACCTGTACATGTTTCTCAGCCAGCAATATCAGGAGGAGCAGGTAATTTTCTTTCCTTTTTAAAAAATGAATTAGTCCCATATATAGACAAGACATATCCGACAAGCGGTGTCAATTCACTTTACGGACATTCATATGGAGGTTTGTTTGTGTTATACGCTTTGCTTTCTGAACCAGAGTTATTCGATTCATACTATGCTACAGATCCTCCTTTCAGATGGAATAATGATTACCTGATAAAAATGGCAGATGAAAAGCTGGCCGGCCTTCCACCACATAAGATCTTATGGATTGCCGGTATAGAGTCAACCTATAAAGGTCAGGGTATCAGTCGTTTGGGAGATGTATTGAAACTTAAGGCATCAGCAGACCTGCGTTGGAAAGTAGCTACCTTCCCAAATGAAACACATAACAGTGTCAGGCTGAAGGCAATGTATGACGGAATGAAATTTGTTTATTCAGATCATTCCAGTTCTCGTTCAGGGCATTAATACTGAAAAGACTTTTAATCAGGGTAACATCTGATGCAGTTTATCACAATCTGCTTTCAATATATGATTTTTCAAACAGATAAGGGAGTCTTTGTTTATGATTAATGTGAGCTGGCAGATGACGAAGCAAAACTGGCAGCCGCTATTGATGCAATAATCGCTGCCTGTACTGACTTGATGGTTTTATTAACTGTGTCAGCAATCGGGCTGTCTTTTAAAACCTGTTTCAATTCTTTCCGGAGGACCTTAAGTTCATCACGGTCAGATGTGATAATCCTGTGCATCTGGCAGGCTTCGGTCAAACCTGATACAGCAATAGTATCATCATTTAAATCTTTATGGAACAGTATACTGTTTTTTAGTTGTTGAATCAGATTATCGCGTATTATACTGTCAATTAAGTAACTTTTTTTGTACGGAATAATTCCCAGAAATTTCCTGTTTTCTATGCGAATGACTCCCTTTTGCTCAAGCTCTTTCAGAATTGCCCATTTATAAACTCTTGATTTTCTTGAAAGCTTTGATATCCAGTAATTTAATTTTCTGATTTTTACAGAACCGGCAATTTGTGATGAGATTTCAGAAATTATCTGATTATCAATCCCCGGGCTTTTTTTTACGACCAACCTGTCATTTTCAATTGCAATCTGGTTTTGAGCTGACATTTCCAGGAGGAATGCTCCGATAATTCCATAAGTGATATGTATGTCAGAAATATTAAATCGCCCTTTGACAGGATGATGGGCAATTAATAAAAATTTTTCTGCGATGCTTAGTTTCACTGTATCTGGTTTATTTGATCAAAAAACTCTTTTAATTCTTGCCTGGTGTTCTTATCCAGGTCGTGCCAGCGAATGCCCTGTATTGCCCCTTCAAGTGCATATAGCGTATTTATGCAGGTGTTAACATCAATTGTTTTTAGTCTTATGAAAGCATTTTCGCTTCCAAGTGATATAAGTTCTTCTGAAGTTTTTATATCAGCCTGAATCAGTTTCTGCACAAGGGCTTTTCCCAGATTTGGCAGTTTAGAAAGATCTTCCATATTATATCAATATGTACGATTTATCGGAATTCATTACAAAACAAAAATGAACAATCAGAATTTTCGTTTATCAATAACCCTGATGGCTTTACCTTCGCTTCTTGCTATAACTTTTGGCTCAACAAGTGTAATTTTAATGCCAAGACCCAGCGAATCTTCAAGGTTGTGGCGTATTTTCTGACGCAACGATTCAAGCTGGCTTATCTTGTCCTGGAAAAACGCTTCATCTACTTCAACCATAAGTTCGAGAGTGTCGAGATTATTGACCCTATCGACAATAAGCTGATAATGCGGCTTTATCTCACTCATCTCAAGAAGAGCACTTTCGATCTGCGAAGGGAACAGGTTGACTCCCCTGATTATAAGCATATCATCGCTTCTTCCGAGGCATTTTTCCATCCTTACAAATGTCCTTCCGCATTCACATTTTTCTCTTGTAATTCTTGTCAGATCTCTGGTCCTGTAACGGATAAGCGGAAGACCTTCTTTTGTTATGGTAGTAAACACAAGCTCACCAATTCTTCCGTCGGGAAGTGGTTTCAGAGTTTCCGGATCGATTATTTCAGGATAAAAATGGTCTTCGTTTATGTGGAGACCATTCTGGAATGGACATTCGCTTGCAACGCCAGGGCCTATTACTTCACTAAGACCATAAATATCTATCGCCTTTATTTTGAGCTTAGCTTCTATTTCTTTCCTCATGTTCTCTGTCCATGGTTCAGCGCCGAATACTCCGACACGAAGCTTCAGTGAATCGCGGTTGACCCCGTTTTCAGCTATAGCTTCTGAAAGATATAATGCATATGAAGGTGTGCAGGCAAGTACAGTACTTCCAAAGTCATGCATAAGCTGTATTTGTCTTGAAGTGTTACCCCCGGAAATGGGGATTACAGAAGCGCCTATTTTCTCTCCTCCATAATGCAGACCAAGCCCTCCTGTGAACAGCCCGTATCCGTAAGATATCTGGATCACATCGTGCCTGTTTGCACCTGCAGATGTAAGAGTTCTTGCCATTACTTCCGACCATGTGGCAATATCATGGCGGGTATAACCGACAACAGTTGATTTGCCTGTTGTCCCGGAAGAGGCATGCAACCTGACAATTTCGCTCATTGGGACAGCAAAAAGGCCAAACGGATAATTGTCTCTTAAATCGGTTTTCAACGTGAAGGGAAGCTTTGAAATATCATCAATTGAATCAATGTTTTCAGGGCCAATGCCGGCTTCCTGCATCTTATTCCTGTAGAAAGGTACATTAAAATAAACTCTATCAATAGTTTCCCTGAGCCTCTGGCTCTGGGTATTCTTTAACCCATCACGATCCATGCATTCGAAATGGGGGTTCCAAATCTGTATATTCATATTTCCCTGATCAGATCTTATAAAGGTCGCTGGCTCTCAACAGCTCCATTTCATGATTCTTTAATTCTTTAATTGCTTCGGCAGTGTTGCTGCACCTGATGATTATTACCGACTTTTTCCCGGATGGGAAGGCATAAGTGTATTCAACGCTGATCCCACGGTCAGAAAGAATTTTTAACACTCTTGCATAATCCTTAGCATCGCTTGGTGCAACAATCGAGATAACATCAGCAAGGTTTACTGTAAAGGAATGCTCCCTGAGTATCTCCTTTGCTTTATCAGGATCGGAAACAATAAGCCTTAGTATTCCGAACTCTGATGTGTCGGCTACTGTAAGAGCTGTTATCCTAATGTTCTGTTCACCCAGAACCTCCAGCACTTCAGTGAGGCGGCCGGATCTATTCTCCAGAAAAACTGATAACTGTTGGATAGTCATTATTATAAATATTTCAAATGTTAAATTGAAGGTTCTAATATAAAAATTTATGTTATGGAAAAAGGATGAAGATCATTTTTAAATCCTTATCCTTCTTTCCCTCTTGTGCCTTTAATTATTCTGTAACTCTTAAGACTTCTAATCATTGATTCTGCTATAATTGGTCTTTGCTTTCTTTTTATCACTGAACCATTTTACCACCTGAGATATTATAGCTCCTAAAAGGAATGATTTCTTTTTCATATGTATTCAATTGTCATGATCAAGAATAAATCTAAGAATTCTTGCCTTACTTTTCATATCAGTTGGATCTATCTTCTGAGTTTTGACCTGGTCTATTGCTTTTTGTATTGAGGATTCCAGAAAAGACAGATCATTAAATAATGCTGTCTTGCAGAAGTAACTCCTTGATCTTCCGTCATTAAACTCACTCAGCATAATATCAAGTAACCTGATTCTTTCATTTTGCTGCTTTATAAACTTTTCAATTCCATATTCTTTAATAAAATTCAGATTAGGAAGGACTTTTTTATATGAAGGGTATGAAGAATATTCTTTAATCTGTGAATATTCTTCGGCACTTTTGAATTTTGCACAAGGAAATTCTGAGCACTCAGCGCATACTTCAAGATCCTTTTTCTTTACGCAGCAGGCAATGAATGAGCAGGAGGGATGCTTGATGAAGAAATCCTGACCTCCACATCCCGGGCATCTTGAGGGCCCTGAAGTGTAGTATCTCGGACATAGCCCGCAATCAAGGCCACATACCCCAATTGTCGGGAATTTCTTTAACCCTGTGATTGGTTTATTCATAATGATAACTTATTTATTACCTCTGCAGAGTTAATGCTCGTCTCCCTATCTGGTCTTTTTGATTGATTTAAGAGTAAGGAGAAACTCCGGGTCAACCTCTTTATATAAACAGGAAAGACTATCAAAGATTACCTGAACGCCTTTTTTGTTATTAATCAGGTATACCATATATACAATATGGTCACCAATATCGTCAGAATAAAGTCCTTTATAGCCGATGGCATTTTTAAAACTGATGTATCCGTCATCATGTATGAATACTTTGGTGATATCAAACGGAGTCTGGTTTCTTTTTAATGCTGAGTATGTTACCACATCAAGATTCGGGTCAATATCTTCAACTACAACAGCAATATTTGGAATGATACTGCGGTTCAGGCTGTCAATAATAGGTTCCCTTTTGTAGATATATGCCTGCATACCGTTTTCATCAGCCTTGTTATTAAGAGTCCATTTATCGTTTGGAAGGTTAATTGTGAGCTTTGCCTCACTTATAAGCTCCTGTGAGTACGAAGCCAATGAAAACAATAAGATGATTGAAGTGATCAGAGTTTTTTTCATAGTTTGAGATGTGTAAATTTCTAATAAATCATCGGTTAATGATGTGCTGCTGCTGCTGCTGAGGCCGTTGAAGCAATTACTGCTGCAAGAACTGCAGCCTGGACTTCTTGTATTGTCTTACTGACAGTGTCAGCAATAGGACTGGCTTTAATTATCTGCTTTAGTTCTTTTCTTATTTTGTGTAATTCATCTCTTTCAGAAGTGAGCAAACTATGCATTTTACAGGCTTCAACCATTC
>CAZGDJ010000022.1:6838-17397 GCA_964524635.1 uncultured Rikenella sp.
TACAGGTTCATTTGCAATGAAACGCCTGATAACTTCAACCATTCCTAAAATTGCGACAATCTCATTACTCAATTCTTTGCTGAACAATATGTTGTTCTTCAATTGTTGAATCAAATTGTTCCGTGTATAGCTGTCTGTCAGGTAGCTTCTTCTGTAAGGAATTATGCCAAGGAATTTCTTTTTCTCTGTTTGAACAACCTTCTTGTTTTCTAATTCCCTTAATACATGCCATTTGTATTTAGTAGATTTTCGGGCAAGCGTTGGAATCCAGTGCTTAATTTTCCGTGGTTTTTTCGAATTGCTTATCATGGCCATAACCTCAGAAAATAACTGGTATTCAGTTTTCCCGCTTTTTTTCAATACTATTATGCCATCTTCGAGAGCGATTCTGTTCTCCAATGATAAATCCAAAAGAATCGCTCCGGCAATTCCATAATCAATCTGGAAGCCGTGATTGAAAAATCTCCCTTTAGTAGGGTGATGAGCAATTAGCAGTAACTTCTCAACAGTGTTAAAATTCATTGATTTAGGTTTTAGACTACACTAACTATATTTTTTGGTACAGTTGCTACACAATGGCATATTTTTCAAAGATAGATTATATAATAATCAGGAACTCCGGTATTCATGGTCATCTTCCACTCATCTCCGACCTTTGAATAAACTTTGCATGCTTTTCCTTTCCGATGATCTGAACTGCTATTCCTTGCTCCACCTTGCTTTATCAAATTTACCCGGTACCAATTCCCAGTCAGGAGGGTTGTGAGATTTTGAGATTTTCGGCCAGGACCAGACCGTGTCAGGGTGAGAAAGCGTAACCTGTAGGTTTACATCCTGAGTATCACATGCCTTTGTCTGGCATGCACGATCCCGGTGATTTCAGATTCTTCCTTTGTTATTTGATTTATTGCTTTGTACCCGAGAAAGTTCAATTATCGCATTTTTATTGTTCTGTATCTGCTATATTTTTACAAAGCTACATATTTATATCCCCAGGCAAAGTAAAAAGACCATTTTCATCAGAAGGGAAATCGACTACCTTGATCACAGCAGAGATATTGACCGGACCGTAAATATTGAGGGAACAGCTTACCTTTATTTGGATTATGCTGACCACCTCCAACCGGATCCTCATATCTGCATTCTGATTCAAGCCTGCTTTCATCAATACAAAGAAGTACTAATCCCTTTTGTCCTTTAAAAAAGATATTGGCAGTATTCACTGTCTGTTTTACTGTTGAACAATGGATAAAGCCCTCTGACTCAAGAGAAGGAGCATGGTATTTACCTTCAGTCTGAGCCTTTTTCCAATCTTCGGTATTTGTAATGTGTAAAATCATAATTGATTGTTTTAATGAACAGGCTCAAGCTTTCCGGTAACAATATCTTTAAACTGCCGGTTTACTTCCTGGAGTGATTCAGGTATTATTTCACCAGGTTTTCTGCTGAATTGAGAATAATCATAGTCAGGAGCATCACCTGTAACAATTTCAAAGGTACTGCCATCTGCTGATACAATGTCTGTGGAATAGAATTGGGCCAGTTCCAGCTCACTGTTTATTGTCCAGTAACTCATGCGCAAATACAGAAGAGAGTCAATAAAAATGGCATCCTCAAAAGAGCCGAATTCCCTGTAACCTTTTTCAAAACCGATATCAATATTATCAGGATATATCTGTGAACTCTCCCACTTCCTTCCATCAGCTGATTTTTGTATATAATAATTATCTTTTCTATTATCAATGAAATATATTTTGCCGTTTGCATATTGGAGACCTATTGTGTTTTTATATTTCTCAGGGACCTCAACCACTTTCCAGTGAACCGCATCTTTTGATATAACAATGAATCTTAAATTATCTGTCAATACATAGGTGCTGTCTTTATAGTAGCTTATTAAAGAGAACCAGTCATAAGAAACGAATGGATATTCTTCCGATCCATAGTCATTCTCTCCTTTATCCTTATAGCTTATTATTTCAACAGTCTGGTTTTCGGGCGGAACAATATTTGTATATTCAGGGTATGAGTTATCCCAGTTATTATAACCATAGCTCTTCCAGTTAATCCCGTCATCAGATACAGAAAACGATAAACCATTTTCAACAACAATCTTGTCATTAATCAAATGAACTGATGTTGCATGTATTGGTATGTAATGCCAGACAATCCCGTCTCTTGAATAATGAATCCGCTGAGATCTGTCAGGGTTTTCTCCCACGTCTATCACCGCAACAAAACAACCTTTCAAAGATGTAATATGCCTTGGCTCTGCATCATAGCTGATTGTGTCTTTATTATCATCGATCATCATTCCGACTGGATGATACCAATTCCAGGTTGAGTCATTTGTTGAATATATAAAGAACTTTTTCTCTATCCTGTTATTCATTGCATCCCACTTTTCCGTTTCCTCCACAACAACTCCGGCCGCAATAACTATTCCGTTGCAATAACTAATTTCATTGACTTTATAGAAAGGGAAATCACTCATTTGCCTGATTTCGGTTGTATCAGCAAGAATGTCTGAAAACAGAAACAGGAAAAATAATACTGCCATGCCTGATACCGGTGATAAATTTGGCTTGCAGCAGGCCTTAGACGATTCATTTATTTTAATCATTATGGTAATCTTTTGTTAATGCTCCTTTGTTTTCAAGCGGGTTTATATTTAATGTATTAATATCTGCTTTTTCTTTAAGTCCGCCTTTGCGGATCGCATTTAAAAGAATATTGACGATTTGCCTTTTAAGTTATCGCTGCCCATAAGTCGATTGCATATACTAACATGTTATGCAGTCGTACTGTCTATTCCCCTGCCGGTTTCCAATGCGTATGTCAGATCGTTAAGGAATCTCACCATGGGAGCACCATCAATTACATCATGGTCAACCAGGATGGTCATGTTCAGTATCTCTCTGATTTTTATTTCATTATTGATGACAGATGGTTTTTTAATTACAGACCCAACACCAAACGATATCGGATGTATTGATTTATGAATAAACCAGCCGTTTATCCTTCCCATCATTCCTACTGATGTTACAATAGCATTTCCCATTTTTTTGAAAATGAACTTAGGATTTCCAAGCATGATTCTCCATATTGTTCTTCTGAGAAAGCCTGGCATGTAATAATACAGGTTCTCGTAGAATGATGTTCTTTTATTCAGGACGATATCTTCATTTGATATTTCCTGGTTCTTAGCCTTCTCAATTTCGTCAGTTATTTCCAAAGCACTCTTTTCATTTGTTTTCTCTACAACCAATGGAATTGGAACCTTTGAATCACCAACCTTCTTTTCTACTATTATCGAAATGTTTATATCATCAAAAATGATCAGTTTCTTTTTGGAGTATAGGAATGCAGATGCTTCTTTATGTTGTTGTAACACATTTCCAATAGCCTTGATAAGCCACCCATTGAAGGAAATATTTATTCCACTTCTTCTTAGTTGCTGGAGTTTCTTTCTGCTTTCGGAGACATCAAATTCGAGCAATGCACTTACATGATGTTTCAGGAGCCCAACAGATGTAGTATCAAAAGTTGCCACTCTTGAACGAGGGATTGGCTGATAGCTAAATGCTTGTCTCATTTTGTTCGGGTTTATTTCTGGCTTTTGTATGGCCTGCTGCATCTGAAAATATCAATAGAATCTTCAAAGGTCACATTGTTTGTTGCACTATAATGCTCGCTGGCCATATATAGTTAAGAACCATTGCTACAGTGATATCCCACGTATCGTCATCAGATAGTTACAGAAAACAGTTCATGTTCTGTCTTATAACCTGTGATATTACAATCATAGCTTAATCCCGATGCCAAACAAAACCAGTTCGGAGCATATTCCATGATATTGTCCAAAGCCGATGCTATATTCCAGAGCTGTAATAAAACCTTTTTCATTTTCAAAGCGCAGAGGTGCAAGCTTTAATCCAAGAGTCCAGACAACCGGAGCCGGGCGACTGCCATCGTCAAGAAGAATCTCGGAGCGTGAACCCCAAAGCATTGAGACATTGCAAAAGACTGCTGGCGACCATATTCCAGGTTTTTTATATCCCAGGGACACTGAATTTTTATAGGTGTTTCCATTTAGCCAATAAACATTAAAATCAGTCTGAGCGACAATATTATAGTTGCAATCAGCTAAAACACCCATTCCAAACCCATAACCCATAGTTGTAACATGGCCGGATGAATAATAAATACCCCCCTGTTGGGCAAATGGAGACCAGCCTATCGATTTCTGAGAATACATTACCATACAATGCAGTAATAGCAATATGACAATCAGTCTTTTCATGGCTGGACCTCCGCCAAAAGTGCAATGGAAGATGCAATTAATCAGGTATTGTTATTTAGAAATGTCCGGTTCAGAGTTGATGGTAAATCAGTTGATTTGTGGTAATTGCTGTTCCGGAAGTTTGCGCCATCAGAAAACAGAACTGCCGGAACTCCTTTGTGCCAGAACAATCCGTTATCACTTCGCATAAAAGCTGAAGAGAGAAAGAAAGTGCCATCGTCAGGTGCTAATATTCCAACAGCCTTTGATATTTTGGAAGTATGTGAAACACTGACAACCTGTTGTACAACTTGTGCAGAGTTTTTATTACCGGCCACAACAATATAGTTGCCTGTGTCAGGCATTTTGATGCCCATAATATTTTTCTGGCTGCCTGGTTCTTCTGAGGAGTATCCAATCAGGTCAAGTATGACTGCAGATACAACATCGTCAGCATATCCGGCTTCAATATATCGGGTACTTCCCAATGATCCGCGTTCTTCCAGGTCAAAAGCTACAAATCTTATTGTCCGTTCAAAACTGAAATTCCGAGCGGCGCGGGCTATCTCCAGCAAAGCAGCAATTGCAGAAGAGTTATCATCTGCCCCTCCGTAAAAAGCATCAAGGTGTGCCCCAAACAATACAACTTCTTCTACTTTTGAAGTTCCTTTCCATTCTGCAACAACATTGTAAGTCAGAAGCGGTTCATTTCCAAGAATAACAGTATCTACATCGTAGCCCATGTCTGCCAGCATGGCTGATACAAAACCAACTGCCTTATTTCGAGTCAGATGTTCAGAAGGATACAGATCTTCAGTAGGAAATCCTTCACTGCTGACAGGTGTATCAGACAGATGAATACTGGTAAGTTGTTCTACCAAAGGAAAAACCCCTGCTGTGTCTACATTATTGGCAAATTCAATTATCTGCAGGCTATTCTTTATCTCCGGTGCTTCAGTCTCACACGAAAAAACCAACAGCATGTATGCAACTATTATCGCAGATAAATTTTTCATAGAGAATATTTAATCAGAATGAAATTCCGATATTAAAAAAGTCTGTACGAAGCCGAAGTGTCTTCCCAAAATCTTTAAAGTGAGTTCCGAAATCTATTTCAAAAAAACTCAGGTAATATTTCTGTCTGATGCCGAATTTTAACAATTCAAGGTGTGTGGACAGATAGGAGTTGCCCGGATAACGAATCATCGCTTCACGGGTTTCCTTAAGAAGCATGGTCTCACTGTCGAAATATGCTCTACGGGTAAGTCCCAATTCTACTGAAATTGAAGGCTTCCAAAGCTCAAATTCCTGGATCATACCAATACGGATGAATCCCTCTGGTCTGCACTGTTGAAGACCAAGCCTGACACCTGTTTCTGCTTTAAACTGCTGATTGATTTTTCTTCCGGCAAGAAACTCAACACCTGTTGAGTATTCAAATGCATATCTTGATTGATAAATCAATGCGTCATAACCGAAAGAACAAATCCAGTCTTTTTTTTGTGCCGGGTTCTGTGAACCGGCCGCTGAATTTAAGAAGAATGATAAAAACAAACTGGACAGAAGAGTGAGTAATCTGCAAGACATGAACTCATTTGTTACATTATATATGAATAACAATCTTCATCAATAACTCTGATCAGCAAACCAATCCCATTACCATGATTTATTGTTTTCAGCAGGTATATTGGTGATGAGACTTAAGTCTTTTGAGAAGTAGAATTCTTTGTCTCTTATTATTAGCCAGATTGCAAGAATAAGGAGAAGAATTGTCTGAATTATTTTGCTGTCAGGATGCGTGGCAAATATTTCATTGAAAAAAACAGCGGTTATATGGAACACAATAGGTAATAGAATATTCCTTTTCGTTTTGTAATATAACCAATTCATAATGAGCACATACGGAATAATACTAATCATAAAGTTCAGGCTGTAAATCCAACCCGATTCTACAAGATTGGCCTGATAATAGTCTTTAATAGTTGACAAAGGAATATGCCATATTGCCCAATATGCTCCAAAAATCAGAGATGTAAAGAAAAGATTGAATTTGTTTCTCAGGCAATCGGTACCGTATGAATGCCATGCAAGTTCCTCAAATACCGGAGCAATGATGAGTAAGAACCAAACAGGAAGGACGCCTGAGGAAAAGGTAAAATGACCTGTGATAACGAACTGGTGAGGGCTATAACCGAACAGTAAGGAGATCGCCATGGCGGCCAGAATACTCGCCAGCATAATAAAACAGGTAAGGAAAATATAGCAAGGATTAATGCCTTTAAAGTTCAGGAACCTGCGGCAAAGGTCTTTACGCAGTTCAGGGTTACGATTCATAAGCAGGAAAGCAATAATCATCGGACTAACAAGTCCTATAAGAGCGAGCATAATTGCAATATTCATATTAAGCCCCGCATTACCAGGCTGGTGGCTTATATAGCCGGCAGTGAACCAAAAGGTCCACGGAAGAATTGTAGATAACAGATAGAAAATACCCGGGTTTCTGTAATTGCTAATCATATTAAAAAAGTCTAAGGGTTTTGTCAGGAATATAGATGTGATTGGCGGCCCAGCCGAGCTGCGTTGCAGTTGGAGATGTTCAATTATACAATTGCCTGAAAGGCAGTTATATATACCTGTATGATGTTTCCACTTTGTTATATTGACAAATCACATCAAATTGCAAAAGACCATATCTGATGGGTGAAATTTTGTACTGTTATTTGCTGTCAAAGTGGTAGCGGCAGCTGTAAATGAGAATATTCAATCCTTCAATGGCGTATACTAACCTGTGCTCCCTGGTTATCCTCCTGGACCATAATCCGGCCAGCTCATCCTTCAACGGCTCTGGCATACCCAGACCTCTGTGCGGAGAATCAGGTATGGAACTTATCAACTCGTTGATCTTCCTGAAAACCTTTTTGTCTTCAACTTCCCACAAGCGGTAATCCTCCCAGGCATTCCTTGAAAAGAAAACTTTTGTTGTCATTTTATCAGATCATGTTGTACCCTGTCACCACTCTGCATCTGATCGATGGATTCACTTAGCCTCTCAGCGTTCTTCTTCGAACTTAACTGATGCATCGATTCCATTATGGAGTTGTATTCTTCAAGCGATATTAATACCGATCCTTTGCCAGTACCTCTCTTTATTATCAGAGTCTCATTGTTGTCCTCCACAAAATCGAGGTAGTGCTTCATCAACTTCCTGAATTCACTGTAGTTAGCTGCTATCATAACTTTTTAGGGTTCTTTTATCTGTTCTGATATAAGTACAAATATACGTACTTTTTTCGAATTTATCAATACCCTTCAGATCGGGTTCAGTTCTCTGTGTTCTTTAATGTTGAGCAAGATTAGGAGTGTTTCTGAAAGGAAGATCATTTTATCTCTTTTCTGAATTCAATCAGTTCAACAGGTGCTCCGTTATGTTCTATCATGGCAACTCTTATTCCCTCAGACGGTGGATTGGGTGGTGTGATAATCTTAAAATCATGCACCTCAAGTTCATGATCCAGATCGTTTACTTCAAAAGCTATGTGTGGAACCGCCTGAATGAGTTTATTGACCGGACTCCCTTTCTCGTATCTCATCCACTCAATACCATAAGGACTGGTACTGAATCCTGATACATGCAATCCGAACCGGGGCAGAAATATCTCACCTGGCATGACCATATCTGTAGGGATCCCTATATGATGATATTTCCAGCCCCATTCTTCCGTAGCAAGAGGGGGCTCATGATCCAGCCTTACTGTTCTTTCTTTCTTCATAAATCTGTTATTCAGAGTATTATTCACTGGCATAACCGGAATCTGCCTTCATTTCATCAACTACCTGTTCAACAGCTTCTTCAATTATTTCGTCAGTCGAGAGAAGATTGCGTAATTCTTCAAAAAATATGGAGCCCTTTAGATCTGCGTTGGTCAGGATTTCATTGATAGCTTGATTCTTTTTGCCGGGGTCTTCAGTTGCCAGTGCTTTTGAGGCATATTTGGCTACCGCAATGTCAATATCTGAGAAGGAGATATTTGAGGGTTTTATCCATCCTGTTTCAATCCATTTGCCATCCCTGCGTTTACCTGAGATTTCGACAAATTCATTTTGTTCTCCCTTGATTCCCACAATATCCATTTTGCTGAATGATTTACTGGTTTTTGTCAGCAGATCAGGGCGTGAATATATAACAGCATCCTGAATAATGACACCGGGTTTTCCGTCAAGAATCATAAAATCAGACTGCACCCATCCCTGTTTTCCATCCTGAAGTTCAACCCTGAAATATTTGGTAGTCTTTTCACCAACGGTAACTTCCTTATCCTCTTTGAGGTATTTGCATTTCTCACCAAGGCTGACAGACGCAAGCCACCTGCCATCGCTTGCCGGCGTTTCTCTCAGGGCAAGATTGTCCCAGATGCAAACAGCCACACCTGTTTTTTCAATGTTGCTTTGCTTGCCAGAATCATTTGCTTTCTTGTCTTTACATGCAGAAAATGCAAGTGCTGCAAGGAGTGCACATGCCAGTAAAATGTTTTTTTTCATAATGATGTTGTATTTGATTAGTATTATTCGATATGCCATAATGGTCTATGATATAGATAACAGAAGCGAAAAAAAAATTAAGCAAATCAGGAAATTCCCACCTTCTTGCTTCTTCTTTCAAGAAGTATGACATCTCTCCATTTATTGTCCATTTTCCCAAGTCTCTCACGGACCCCTACAATCCGGAAACCATGTTTCTGATGTAACCTTATGCTGCTAAAGTTTTCAGGAAAGATTCCTGCCTGAAGGGTCCATATGCCATTTGATTCCGAATCTCTTACAAGGGCTTCCATCAGGCAATCGCCGATGCCTCTTCTGTGATAGTCCGGGTCAACATATATGCTTACCTCTGCAACTCCTGAATATACACATCTGCCTGATATATCGGAAAGAGCCGCCCAACCGGCAACCTTGTTGTCAGTTTTAGCAACAAGTCTGCAATCCCTTCGGTGCGATCCATCCCATTTCTCCCATTCAGGGACTATTTGTTCAAATGTCGCATTTCCCGTAGCAATGCCTTTACCGTATATCCCGGATACCTCTTTCCAGTCCATAATAGTCATACTTTCAATCCTGATATTATCCATAATATTGCCTTACTTCAACATGTCATAGATTCAAATCAAGAACATAAACCAGATACCACCTGTTCTTTATCAGTTTGAAGCGGCTTTCAGAACTGAAACCTGAGTTTTCAAGCCATACCTTCTGAATAAACTCAGCATCACTCTTTTTATATGAAACTTTGTATACAGTAGTATCAACATCATAGATCATAGTCCTCATTAAAGGCGTGGATCCTTTTACCCATTTGGTCTCCTCAAAGCCGTCAGCATGATAGCCTCCCAGTGGATATCTGATCCTCGAAATCTGGAAGACACTGTCAGTATGAAATCTCTGGTAAAACCTGTCGAAATCTTCTGCAACGATCCTGGCAGCACGATCAGAAGAGGCATCAATAGTAGTTTTGCAGCATGTATGGGTCACTAAAACCATGATAACTAATCCTGGCAATGTTAGTATTTTCCTCATAGATCACAATTAAGCATAGTGTAAAAACAATTAGATAAATAACTGAATATCAATGATATACAAATCAACTTTAAATAAAACTCCGTTTTGTCAGTCACACGGCAAAATCCCTGCAACCTATAACACCGGTGAATAATGGGGACTGACATAGATTTTAGATTGCAGATTCCTAAATTTAAATAGTTTTTTTCATACAGCAATTGTCTTTTTGAAAAACAGATTCTTGGAACGATTTATGATTTCTTCCTGGCACCTTGTTTTAGCTGGACGCAAAAAATGGTTCATTTTGGCCTTCGGAAGTGCATGGAATAGAAAAAAAGGTATCTTCAACCGTTAGAACACACAAAACAGATAACCAACCATTAATATGCACTCCATAAAAAACTGTTATGAAAAAACTTTTGATATGTTCCGTAGTTATGATTCTTTTGTTAAGTGGTTGCAAGAAGGAGATCAAACAACTTCCTTTCACTCTTAAGAATCTGAGCACTCTGATCGAGAGATCCTCAGATTATATCACAAAAGCCAGTCCGGGAACAATTGATGAGGTCGACGAAAACTATATATATTTTCTTCTTGAAGATGTTATAGGAGAGATAGATAAAGCATTTATCTATTACGATCTGGATGAGGACCTTTGCGATTTTGTCCTTCTTTTCTCACAATATCAGAATGCCCTTGATGATGCTCTCGCTTTTGTTGACCT
>CAZGDJ010000023.1:0-17339 GCA_964524635.1 uncultured Rikenella sp.
ATCAAGTGGGGCCTTAAACAGACCTGTACGGTTGTCAAATCCATCAGCCGGCACTGCTGTACAAACAACATACGAATCCCGCGGAAGGCCTTTGAGTCCTTCTCCCACCATCTTTTCATTATTGCCTTCTCCGTAATATGTGGCCGAAAAAAAGAACTTCACTCCAGCAAAATATGCCGCCTTAATAAAATTAGGATCGTAGGCACCTCCTGCTCCAAGGCTTATTAACGGCGTTAAAATTCCGGTCTTGCCAAGTACCCTGGCTGCGAGCTCAGGCACTTTATCCTGAGAATTTTGAAGTGTTTCTGAAGCCCTTATTGCACCTGGTGCAAAGGCGGCAGCTGAGAGACCTAATATGCTCTTTTTCAGAAAATCGCGTCGCTGAGTGTTTTTCATACAAATTCTTTTTATTAACCTGATTGCTAAATTGATATCTAATTTACGGGTAATTACAACTGAATGCTGTTAATGTAATGTTAAAAGATGTTACAATTGAACTGAATTTCTCATTAGTTTTGTAAAGACCATCTACAGTTTCTGAAATGAGTTTCTATTATATCAGTATTTTCCTCTCTGTACTAATAGGGATATTGATTATCACCAGATTACGAAGTTATGACATATATGAAAAGGAAGCTTTTACCTCCATGTTCATGGCTTTTATTCTGGGTGGAGGCGTTTCCGTAATCATTGCCCTTGTTTTCTATGGTGTTCTCAGACTGTTCGGAATCAATGATGCGGCTGTTGGTACTGTTGCCGGATCGTTCCTTATCATTGGACCTGTTGAAGAATTTGCAAAGCTTACAGGATTAATATTTATTTTCAGGTTACTCCGCAAACAAATTAATGAAGTGACTGACGGAGTCATATATATGTCCTGCGTTGCCCTTGGGTTTTCAATTATTGAGAATTTTTTCTATGCAAACTCCGGCAATAGCCAGGAACATCTTTTAATTTTCAGAGCAATTATCTGTACTCCGGCACATATATCATTCAGTTGTCTTACAGGCTATGCCTTCTACAGATACAAAAATGAAAAGAAGTCTTTATCAGTTGTGTTTTATGCATTCCTGCTTGCGAGCATTCTTCACGGAATTTACGATGCTCTCGCATTCATCCCTTATGTAAGACTTTTATTGCTGATTTACCTCTTTATTATAATTCAACAGTCCTTTAGGATTGTACAGTATACAAATGTAGTTTCACCATTCAGACCCACATTTATTAATCTTTTTACTTCCGGAGAAAGTACTATGTCTGATGAGGCCGAATGCCCGTACTGCAAGTCAGGAGGCAGCAAACGGAAATTTGTGAATGACTATTTCACAGCATATAAATGCGAGTCATGCGGCTATCATTTTACCACAGTCAAGAGTGTTGAGAAAATATTCAGGAATTTTGCACCTGAGTATAAGAATTTCAGAAAAAAAATCTATCCGGTCGTTCTCAGCAATAACAAGAAATACCATAGTGTCTACGGTGCAGCCTTTTTTGAGCATGAATCTTTAAATGGTTTTTTTAACATCAATGATCTATCTGACCGTCTGAACCTTATAAATCAATCAATAATTGATATCTTTAGGAAAACATCAATAATTCCGAAAGGCATTTTAGCCAGGATAATAGATTAGTGTTATATATAACTGATATACAAAGAATTGTTAAGTATTGAATGCAATGTTAAATGCAATTACAAATGCCAGAATTTATACCGGTAAGGAGGTAATCACCGGAAAAACTCTCCTTTTTGAGAATGGAAAGATTGTCAGCATTGTTTCTCCTGAATCAGTCCCTTCAGACGCTACTGTTTATGATTACACGGGCCAAAGTGTTGCTCCAGGCCTGATAGACCTGCAGATTGCAGGGGCAGGAGGCTGTTTATTCTCATCCTCCCCTACACCGGATGCTTTAAGTAAAATAACTGATAGCATAATTAAGAGCGGGACGACCTCTTTTCTGATCTCCATTCCAACAAACTCTGAAGAACTATACAGGCAGGCTTTCAGGACGATAAAGGAGAATCCTCATCAGGCTGTCATGGGCATACATCTTGAAGGCCCGTATATAAGTGTCTCAAAACGTGGAGCACATATCAGGGAAATGATCAGAAAACCCAGCATTAAAGATGTCACAGATCTTATCTCTGAAGCAAACGGGGTTATCAGAATGATAACACTTGCTCCTGAAGTATGCAACGAGGAAATAATAAACATCCTGTTAAAGAATAAAATAGTTTTAGCTGCTGGCCATAGTAACGCAACTTTTAAAGAAGCCTCTGATGGGTTTAAACGAGGCATTAAAACTGTCACTCATCTTTTCAATGCAATGTCTCAGCTTCATCATCGTGACACAGGTTTGCCGGGTGCTGCTTTCCTGTCTGACACTGCTTATGCAAATATCATTGCAGATGGTATTCATGTTGATTTTAATATGCTGTCACTCAGTAAGAAAATAATGAAGGAAAGGCTTTATCTGGTCTCAGATGCAGTTGAAGAAACGAGCAACGGAGCTTACAAACATATACTGCTTAATGATCGTTATATGTTGCATGACGGCACATTGTCAGGAGCCAAACTAACATTGCTGGAGGCTGTTAAGAACTGCACTCTGAAATCAGGAATCCCGTTGGATGAAGCACTAAGAATGGCATCCTCATACCCTGCAAAAGTCATGGACATTAATGACAGAGGCTATCTGTTGCCAGGGTACAAAGCAGACATGTTAGTTTTCAATGAATACTACCAGTGTTCCGGTACCTGGATTAACGGATTAATGTGCTAAGACTATAGCAAACGGTAGTGCCTTTTATGGCAAGCAGACCTCCCCGAATCTCTTTCAGACCCAATTGATATAAAAGGTATGAAAAAAGATGTTGCACTTGTTTTATCCAGCGGTGGAGCCAGAGGCTTCGCTCATATTGGTGTGATAAAAATCCTTGAACAAAACGGATATCATATTAAATCAATAGCAGGAACATCAATGGGAGCCCTCGTCGGAGGGATTTATGCCACGGGCCAACTGCAGAAGTTTGAAGAGTTCGTATGCTCACTTGACAAAATGGAGGTGCTCAGACTTACTGATATTACAATAAGCAAGAAAGGTCTTCTGAAGGGTACCAAAATCATCAATAAGATAAAAGAGATTGTACCTGACAGAAAAATTGAAGATCTTCCGATACCATTTTGTGCCGTTGCAACAGATATAATTAAGGGTACTGAAAAGACATTTACTGAAGGAAGCCTCTATGATGCTATCAGGGCTTCGATTTCTATACCTACAGTATTTCAGCCTTTTAAGATCGGCAATAACTATTATGTTGATGGCGGGGTAGTAAATCCTGTTCCGATCAACAGAGTCAGACGTCAGAAAAATGATATTCTCGTCACCGTTATTGTAAATGCAAATATTCCTTATGAAAAAGAGGAAGTGGTTGAAGAAAGACAAGATGATGGTAAATATCTCAGGATGATAAAACTTTTACAAGACAAGATCGGCAAGCATATACCAAAAGACAAAAAGGATGATATAGGTATTTTCAACCTGACAAATAACAGTATCAGTATAATGCTGAATCAGATTACTACTTTAACTCTTGACCAGCAAAAGGTTGACTTAATGATAAAAATCTCACGTGAATCTTTCGGCACATATGACTTTTACAAGGCCAGAGAAATTATCCTTGAAGGAGAACTGGCTGCCCTCAGGGCTATAACAGGCTGATCAATCTGTCACTTTTGTGTGTGTTTATCAGTCCGGTTTTTAGTAGAAATCTGAAAGAAATATAGTAATTTTAACATTCAACCTTAAAGTATCATATCATGAAAAGCTGTAAGTTCTTTGCTAGCGTGGTCATTTTGTCCATCCCCTTGTCTGTAATGGCTCAAAAGCCAATACTAATAGCTGAAGATAGTATCGCAATAGGTACCGGAAAATACCCGGGTATGACTATCACAATTCCTGAAGTAAGCTATGAAAAAACCTTAAATAACTGGGTAAAAGAGCAGGAAGTGGGAACCAAGTCAAAGGTAATGACAGAGAATGGCGAGATGACGATCTTCGGAGCCATAAAAAAAGAGATATCACTGAATCCGATAAATCTATATAGCAAACTGATGAATCAGGATACGTTGATGTTACTTATGGTATGCATTGAGCTTAAAAAGGACCAGTATATTGAAAGATCTGTCGGTGACATCCAGTTCACGGCAGCACGGACATACCTGAAGGAATTTGCCAAGAGTCAATATATCGATTTTATTAAAGATGAGATACTTGCTGAAGAGAAAATACTCAGAGGGCTGAATAATGACCTGAACAGCCTTCAAAACAGCGGTTCAAAAACAAAGAAGGGAGCACAGAAAAATAAAAATACAATCAAAAATGAACAGGACAAGCTAATCGTACTGAATAATGAGCTCAATCAGCTTTCGACCAGTATTATAAGCGAGAATAACCTGCTGATCTCCATGGAGGCAGGACCGGGAAAAGAAGCTAAGGCTTCCCAGATAGCCGAAATGGAAAAAAGAAGAAAGAAACTGCAGAATGAAATTAATGCTTCAGAGAACAGAATCAACAAATCAAAGAATGTAATTGATAAGGCAGACAGGGCTCTGCCAAAGAATGAATCAGAACAGGAAATAATGAAAGCTAAAATTGAAGAACAGGAAGCCGTTGTTCAAAAATTCACATCAAAACTTAACACTGTTAAAGCTTATTAGAGTATCGTTCGCCAGATAAATAAAAGTATTAATAATCACTAACGCAAAACTCAAAACTATGGAAGAAAATAAGGAAAACTATCAGAGTAAAATTGAAGCCCAGCTTGATGAATGGAGAACCGAAATTGATATACTCAGGGCAAAAGCAAAAGAAGCTTCGGCTGATGTAAAACTTAAATATGCTGAACAGATTGATAAGCTTGAATCAAAGCTTGATGAAGGCAAATCAAAGCTTGGTGAGATCAAAGAGTCATCAGAAGAAGCATGGAAATCAATCAAAGAGGGTGCTGATTCAATCTGGGATACCATGAAAGCTACCTTTGCTGATGTTAAGGAAAAATTCAGAGATAAGGACGACGACATATAACATACTGTAGATCAATACTTTCAAAAATGAAAAAGTTCCTGAAGATTGGTATCTTCATTCTATTGCTGGTTGCAGCCGGACTATTCTGGTGGCGTCACTATTTTGTCTTTGGCGAAGGTGTCAAAGCCGGCGACCTAAACTACCTTGTGAAAAAGGGATATGTTTTTAAGACCTGGGAAGGCAAACTTATACAGACTGGTTTTAAAACTCCTACTCCTGGTGCAATGCAGAGCAATGAGTTTGAATTCAGTATTGTAAATGACAGCCTTGCCACAACCCTTGAACGAGCCAGCGGCAAATTCATTGAAGTGCGCTATAAAGAGTATATAGCACCTCTGCCATGGAGAGGAATGAGCAGATATGTGGTGATTGAGGTTCTGAACATAAAGGACCTTGATCCTGCAACAGGTTTACCCTATAATTAGACTCCGGCAATGAATATGAATCAGGAAAGTCTGGTGACAGATCTTTCCTGATTGATTATTTATGAACCGTGAATTGAATTCTCCTTATTCTTTGCTCTTTTACGGTCATTCTCATCAAGCAATATCTTACGGATACGCATTGATTTCGGAGTAATTTCAATATACTCATCTACAGCGATATATTCCATAGCTTCTTCAAGTGAGAAGCGAACGGGAGGACTTAATACAGCCTTGTCATCCGATCCTGAAGCTCTCATGTTTGTGAGCTTCTTAGTCTTTGTGACATTCACTGTTATATCATCCTGGCGGGTGTTTTCGCCTATTACCTGACCCATATATACTTCCTCGCCCGGGAAGATGAAGAAACGACCCCGATCCTGAAGCTTGTCAATGGCATATGCAACAGCTGTTCCGGTTTCCATAGCTATCAGGGATCCGTTTCGCTTGACGGCCATCTCACCCTTCCATGGCTCATAACCGTCAAAACGATGAGCCATCACAGCCTCACCTTCTGTTACTGTCAGTACCTGGTTTCTTAATCCTATTATACCCCGTGAAGGGATCCTGAAATCAATATGTGCCCTGTCACTATGAACTTCTATATTTATTATCTCACCCTTGCGTTGTGTTACCTGCTCAATCACTTTACCGGTGAAATTCTCAGGCACCTGAACCGTAAGTGATTCTATAGGTTCATTCTTAACACCATTTACTTCCCTTATCAGAACTTTAGGTTGCCCTACCTGTAGCTCAAATCCCTCACGACGCATAGTCTCGATTAGTATTGACAGGTGAAGAATTCCACGGCCAAAGACCATGAAAGCATCAGCAGAGCCGGTTTCTTCTACCCTCAATGCCAGGTTCTTCTCTGTCTCTCTGAAAAGCCTCTCTCTCAGTTGCCGCGATGTAACAAGGTTACCTTCCCGTCCAAAGAAAGGCGAGTTATTCGATGCAAACAACATGCTCATAGTTGGCTCATCTACATGGGTATAGGCTAGTCCTTCAGGCTCAATTGCATCAGCAATCGTGTCCCCTATCTCAAAATCATCTATGCCGAACAAGGCACAAATCTCACCTGACTGAACAGGCTTCTTCGTCTTCTCCTTACCAAGTCCTTCAAAAAGATATACTTCCTTAATTGTATTTTTTTCTATAGTACCATCTCGTTTGACCAGTGAAACCTGACTCCCGGGGATAAGGGTACCCCTGCTTACCTTACCTACTGCTATCCGTCCCATATATGATGAATAGTCAAGCGATGAGATACGCATCTGAAGGGTTCCTTTATTTGTCTTTGCAGGAGGAATTGATTGTATTATTGTATCCAGAAGGTAGCTTACATCAGTTGTCGGGTGATTCCAATCCGGCGCCATCCACCCTTGCTTTGAAGAACCGTAAACAGTAGGAAAATCAAGCTGATCTTCTGTCGCCTTAAGATTATACATCAGGTCAAAGACTTTCTCATGTGTAAGATCAGGATTGCAATTTGGCTTGTCAACCTTATTAATGACTACAACAGGCTTCAGATTCAGCTCAAGAGCTTTCTGAAGAACAAACCTGGTCTGGGGCATCGGCCCTTCAAAAGCATCAACAATCAGAAGCACTCCTTCCGCCATGTTGAGAACCCGCTCAACCTCACCACCGAAGTCAGAGTGCCCAGGAGTGTCTATTATATTTATCTTGACATTCTTGTATCTTACTGATACATTCTTTGAGAGAATGGTAATACCTCTCTCTCTCTCCAGGTCATTGCTGTCAAGTATCAGGTCTCTCACCTCCTGATTATCACGAAACAGCTTTACCTGATGCAGGATCCGATCAACAAGAGTCGTCTTTCCGTGGTCAACGTGAGCAATTACAGCAACATTTCTTATTTCTTCCATTTATTTGCCCTTTGGGGGTGCAAAAGTAAAAAAAGAATTTTCTTTGCATGTAATTTACGAAACTATTAAGGATAATTTATTTGATTGCACAATAATAAAAAGGTTAATGAGTATAAATACTGAGATGAATATCAAAGGATTAGAGAGGCTGGATTATATCAAAAGGATCAGATACCGGAAAACAATGAGTTTTCTAATGAGATATGTTTTAAAATCTGAAAAGATAATTGATCTCGGAACTCCAAATCCCTTATCTGCTCTTATGGCCCTGAATGGTTACAATGTAGTCAATACAACGGGTGAGGATTTTAATACTGAATTCGGGAAAATAGCGCAATACGAGGGAGATATAACAACCTCATTCGAGGTTTTTGAACACCTGTTTGCACCTTATAATATTCTTAGAGAAATAAAAACACAAAAGCTGATAGCTTCTGTACCCCTGAGACTCTGGTTCGCAAAAGCCTACTGGAACGAAGCCTCCGAATGGGACAGGCATTACCATGAGTTTGAAAAGAGGCAGTTCGACTGGCTGCTTGAAGAAACAGGCTGGCATATCAAGGCCAGTGATAGCTGGACTGCACCGGTCAGGGCTGTAGGATTCAGACCTTTGCTTAGGCTATTTACAAAGAGATACTATATTGTGTTTTGTGAAAGATAGCTGATTATGGTGCTGTCTAAACAAAGTTTTTACTATTTTAGAATGTTGAAGCCTATGATAACAAGGGAACCCGAAGAAAACTTCCCCGAAAAGTTAAACTTAAACCATAAGTCATGAAAACCAAGGTATTAACAATTGTATTTGCTATGTTCTTTATGACCGGTTGTGCCGAATTGATGCAGATATTGCAGAGTGCTGCCACATCTGGTACCCTGACTGAAGCTGAAATAATCAGCGGCCTTAAAGAAGCATTGATTGTTGGCGCAAAGAATTCAGCAGGTATGCTTTCAAAAACAAATGGTTATTATAATGACCTGGCTGTAAAAATTCCTCTTCCTGACGAAGCAAAAGTGATCGTTGAGAATATTTCAAAGATCCCCGGTGGAGAGCAACTGATAGAGAATGTTGTGCTTAATATCAACAGGGCAGCCGAGGATGCCGCCAAGGAAGTTGTACCTATTTTTGTCAACTCCGTTACATCAATGACAATTTCTGATGCATTTAATATTCTTCATGGTGCCGATAATGCCGCAACAAATTACCTGATATCAACTACATATAACGATCTTTACAGCCTCTACAAACCCAAGATAGAGACATCAACTCAGAAAGAAATCGTTGCCGGAATATCTGCCCAGGAATCATGGACAACATTAACCGGAAAATGGAATACTCTCGCCAACAGTCTGGCAGGAAAAATTGCAGGTTTCAAACCAGTCAATACTGACCTTAATGATTTTCTTACCAGAAAGGCTCTCGACGGGATGTTCCTGAAGGTTGAAGCCGAGGAGCTCAAAATTAGAAAAGAAGTAAGCGCCAGAGTATCTGATATTCTTAAGAAGGTCTTCGGCTCCCTTGATACCCAGCAACAATCCAATATTGGACTATGAAAAGAACTTTTGTTGTTTTAGTGACCGCAATTATTTTTCCTTTCATTTTTACGGGCTGCTCTGCTTTCCTGGGGGGGAAGCTGCATAAAGAATATGATGAGTTCATGGGAGCTAAAAAGGCAACCCTGTCTCAGATTGTCAGGGAAAAAGACAGGAAAAACGGAATTGAAGATGCGGAGATAACATATTTGTTCGAAACAAGGAATAATGTTGAAAATGTCGAGGTTTACTTTGCCGTTTCAAAGGTCCCTGAAACTATGATTATTGACCGAACAGCATATATTAAAGTTGATGAGAACATGTACGAAGTACCGGTTATTATGTTTCGTCATTTTAGAGATCAGAACACGTCTGTGCAATCAGATATGATTTTCCCACCGGATTCTGTTATTTCAGGGATGAAGAGTAAGACAACCGATCTGGAGACATACAATGTTGAGAAATTCAATCTCCATATGACTTCAGAAGCTATTGAAAGCATCAGAAAAGGTGGAAAACTTTCGTTCAGGTTCTACTTTGGACCCGATGCCGCCACCTATAACATTAGAGGTATAAAAATGACAAAAGTCAGAAGACTTTTAAAGAAGTAAAAATAAAAATTAAGGAATATGAAAAAAGTCCTATTCACAGGTTTGATAGCGCTGGTTCTTTCAGCAGGTTTCATTGAAAACAGCTATGGTCAGACAGCCGACACAGTTAAGAACTGGACTAAAAGCGGGATATTTTCTCTTAACCTGTCTCAGAACTCCTTCACAAACTGGGCGGCCGGTGGACAGAATTCTTACGGAGTGAATGGCCTGATAAACCTCACGGCAAATTATAAAAAAGACAAAAATGTCTGGGACAACTCCCTGATGCTTTCTTACGGACAGCTGCATCAGGATAATAATCCATTTTACTGGGTTAAAACGGATGACAAGATTGATCTTCTTTCAAAATACGGACGCCAGGCATCAAAGGTGTGGTACTATTCGGCTCTTGCCTCATTCAAATCTCAGATGAGACCAGGGTACACATATTCAGGTAGCTCCAGAACTCTTATATCAAACCTTTTCTCTCCGGGATACGCTTTGCTGGCACTTGGTATGGATTATAAACCAAAACCCGAGTTTTCAGTATTCATATCTCCGCTCACGGCTAAAATGACAATCGTTACAGATGAAGATCTTTCTGCAGCCGGAGCTTTCGGTGTGGAACCTGGGAAAAAGCTCAGGGGAGAATTCGGTGCCTATGCTAACATTATGTTCAAGAAAGATGAGATAATCAAGAATGTAAACTTCCTGTCTAAACTTGACCTCTTCACAAATTATCTTCATAATCCGCAAAACATTGATGTAAGCTGGGAAAATCTTATTGTGATGAAAGTAAATAAATTCATCTCTGCAACATTTAGCACTCATATGCTATATGATGATGATATTATATTAAACCTCGAAGAGGGTGGAACGGGTAAACGCGTTCAGTTCAAGGAAGTTCTGGGCGTTGGATTTGCCTATAAGTTTCCTAACTGATCCGGAATCTCGAAAGAATAATAATAAATTAGAGGGTAGTTTTTAAAACACCCTCTTTTTTTGTTGCAAAGAACTGTATTATCTTCGTTTGATTTTTAAACTTGAACACAATGAAAAGGCTGATTGTTTTTCTTGTTACGACAATAATTGCCGGAACGGTGCAGAGTCAGAATCCGAAGGATATCAAACTTAATGCACCTGATCTTGACCGTGGTGTTACAGTAATGAAAGCATTTGAAAAACGTGCTTCAGCTTCATCGTTCAGCGACAAAGAGCTGTCTTTACAGGATCTTTCAGATCTGTTGTGGGCTGCAGATGGCATTAATCGTCCTGAAAACGGTAAGAGAACTGCACCGTCTGCAATGAATGCGCAGGATGTGGATGTCTTTGTGTTCATGAAGAATGGAGTATATCTATACGAAGCAAAGACACATTCTCTGATATTTAAAACAGAAGGTGATCACAGACCGCTTGTAGCGGGCTCACAGGCCAACTTTGCTAAAGCCCCTGTAATGCTCCTCCTGGTATCGGATATTTCACGCTTCCGTGGTGATGATATCGTTCGTAAAATGAGCTGGGCAGCAATGGATGCAGGGATTGTCTCACAAAACATATCTTTGTTCTGTGCGGGCACAGGACTTATGACCAGACCCAGAGCCTTTATGGAGACCGAAAGGATCAAACAGCTTCTGAAAATGTCAGATACTCAGTACCCTCTTTTAAATAACCCTGTCGGCTACCCCGCAGAATAAAACAGATAACATGCTGAAACTTATAAGTCATCCTCTCATCATCCATAAACTGTCACAGATCAGGCGAAAAGAGACGGGAACAAAAGATTTCAGGGAAAATCTTGACGAGATTGCCGGCCTTATGGCGTATGAAATTTCAAGAGATCTTCCGATGCGCGATATTGTCATTGATACTCCCCTTTCATCATGTAAAACCTCAGAACTGGCAAAAGAGATCGTGCTGGTTCCGGTACTGAGAGCAGGTCTGGGAATGGTTGACGGTATAAGAAGCCTTATTCCAACTGCAAAAGTAGGGCATATTGGATTGTATCGTGATCATGAAACCCTGGAGCCAATGGAGTATTACGCAAAGTTCCCGAATGAACTGTCAGAAGCCGTTGTAATGATACTTGACCCAATGCTTGCTACCGGAGGCAGTGCAAGCGCAGCTATCACTGCTATTAAATCAAGAGGCGCAACTACCATCCGGCTTGTTTGTATCGTTGGCGTTCCGGAGGGTGTGGCACGAATAGAAAAAGACCACCCTGATGTTGACATCTATCTTGCTTCTCTTGACAGTAACCTTAATGATAAAGGCTACATTGTTCCTGGCCTCGGTGATGCAGGTGACCGACTTTTCGGGACAAAATGAACCCAATAGTTTTGTATGCCGGCTTTCACATGATAATTTTTCAACTATTTCTTACCATTCCCGCCGTGATATGGAATAGCTTACTATATTCGGAGATAATTTAAATGTAATTACTGATAGCTATGGGTCTTAAAAATCGTCTAATAGTAATGAACTTCCTCCAGTTTTTTATCTGGGGATCATGGTTGCTGACAATCGGTGCTTATTGTTTTCAGAATAAAAACTGGTCCAGTACGGAGTTTGGCGCCGTATTCGCTACTATGGGTATTGCTTCTCTGTTTATGCCTGCCATTGCAGGCATCATCGCAGACCGATGGGTAAACGCTGAAAGACTATATGGCTCATTTCATATCATAGGAGCAATAATTCTGTCTCTTGTACCTGCAATTGATAATCCCAAAACTTTATTCTGGGTTATGCTGCTGAATATGATGTTCTATATGCCTACCATTTCACTGGCAATCACAGTTGCCTATTCATCTCTCAAGGGAAAGGGTCTGGATATTGTAAAGGTATACCCGCCTATCAGGGTTTTTGGAACAATAGGATTCATTGCAGCACTCTGGGTAATAAGTATAGCAGGATTTGAGACATCACCCTTCCAGTTTTATGTGGCAGCTATAGCATCTTTGTCCCTGGGTCTGTATGCCTTCACTCTTCCTAAATGCCCTCCTCCTGCCAAAGGGCATAAAAAATCGCTTGTTGAAGAGCTGGGTTTGAATGCATTTAAACTGTTCAAAAACAGTAAAATGGCCCTGTTCTTTATTTTTGCAATGCTCCTTGGTGCATCTCTGCAACTGACAAATGCCTACGGCGACACATTCCTCCATGACTTTGCCAATATTGACAAATATAAAGACCTCATAGCTGTTAAGTATCCGGCAATAATAATGTCGATCTCACAAATTTCCGAGACTCTGTTTATTCTGACAATTCCTTTCTTCCTTAAACGTTTTGGAATCAAGAAAGTGATGCTTATGAGTATGGTTGCCTGGGTGCTCAGGTTCGGTCTGTTTGGCCTGGGTAACCCCGCAGAGGGTCTGTGGATGATAGTACTTTCATGTATTATCTACGGAATGGCATTTGACTTCTTCAATATCTCCGGTTCCCTCTTTGTTGAGACGCAGAGCCCTTCAAATATAAGGGCAAGTGCTCAGGGTCTGTTTATGATGATGACCAATGGCATTGGGGCTGTTTTAGGTAGCCTGATAAGCGGTTATGTGATACAACAATTCTTTACATTACCTGACGGTTCAAAAGAGTGGAAGGGAATATGGTTTGCCTTTGCAGCCTACTCTCTTGTTGTTGCAGTTCTCTTTGCAGTCCTCTTTAAGCACAAACACGTGCGTGAAGAAGTATCACAGGTACAACACTGATCCTGATAATCAAAAATAAGTAGATTCTTCTCTACCAGCTTTTGTGTGACTATCCGGTCATGCATAAGGAAAACATTGAAGATATGACTGATAAGAACCGTGGAAGAGGCTCAGGCTATGCCTGGGTGGTAGTCGGACTTCTCTGGGTCGTAGCTCTTCTGAACTACATGGACCGCCAGATGCTGTCAACCATGAAGAGTTCAATGATGATTGATGTTCATGAACTTGAGACAGCTGAGAACTTTGGAAGGCTGATGGCAATCTTTTTATGGGTCTATGGGGCAATGAGTCCTGTTGCAGGGTTACTAGCTGACCGCATTAACAGAAAGTGGCTTATTATATCCAGTCTCGGAACCTGGTCAGCAACCACATTATTAATGGGTTATACAAGTGATTTCAATCTGTTGTGCATTCTTCGCGCAATAATGGGTATCAGCGAAGCCCTTTATATACCTGCCGGATTATCGCTCATCGCAGACTACCACAAGGGATCAACCCGCTCTCTTGCTGTAGGAATTCATATGTCCGGGATATATGCGGGGCAGGCACTCGGAGGTTTCGGTGCTACCGTTGCAGCAAATTTCTCGTGGCAGAATGCATTCCAAGTTTTTGGTATCACAGGTATCATTTACAGCCTCGTTCTGATCTTTGTGCTGCATGAACACAAAGACAGGGCTAAGACTAAGGAAAAGGTTGAGGGTGAGGTTAAGAAAGAAAATAGTACAGTTTTATCAGGTCTGACCTTGCTTCTGGGTATGGCAAGTTTCTGGGTGATTCTGTTTTATTTTGCCATACCAAGCCTGCCAGGGTGGGCAGTTAAAAACTGGATGCCAACTCTCTTTTCCACAAATCTTGGCATTGAGATGTCAAAGGCAGGCCCCCTGGCAACCATTACCATCGCTGCCTCGTCATTTTTTGGAGTAATAGTCGGAGGTATACTGTCAGACAAATGGATAAAGACAAATTTACGCGGCCGGATTTATACCAGTGCCATAGGCCTGTCACTGACCATTCCCTCACTTCTCTTTTTCGGATTTGGGAATGGATTATTTTGGATAATAAGCGGAGCAATGCTGTTTGGGATTGGTTATGGTATGTTTGATGCTAACAACATGCCGGTTCTCTGCCAGTTTGTCTCAGCCCGACACAGGGCAACAGCATACGGACTGATGAATATGGCAGGTGTACTTGCAGGAGCCTTTATTACAGGAATGCTTGGCAAATCGACTGACTCAGGGCATCTTGGAAGAGATATGGCCCTGCTTACCATCCCTGTTTTGTTGGCACTTGTCCTTCAGCTTTTGATACTAAGACCAAAGTGGGCTGATAAAATTGCTGATTAGTCTCTACTTGATCAGTATCAGGCTTAGCCAAATAACAATAATACCGCTTATTAATCCATAAATGGCAACATGATGCTTACCATACTTATGAGCTGCAGGAAGAAGCTCGTCAAAAGAAATATATATCATTATTCCTGATACCATAGCAAACACATATCCAAGCACAGCACTACTCCTGAACATTGAGAGTATCAGAAAGCCCATAGCGGCTCCCACAGGCTCTGCAAACCCTGACAAAACAGACCACTTGAGAGCTGTTCGCTTTGAGCCTGTGGCATAAAAGACAGGCACAGAGACGGCAATGCCCTCAGGTATGTTATGAATAGCAACAGCAAGCGCAATGCTAATACCTATTGCAGTGTCCGACATGCCTGCCATAAATGTGGCTATTCCTTCAGGGAAGTTATGTACACCAAGTGCTATTGCTGTTACAATACCAATGCGCATCAGCTTAGGATCACCATGCCTGTATATCCTATTACGATGCCGGTGGTGTTTCTGTCCCTCTTTTCCCTCTTCCAGGCAATCATTATGCCGGTCAGGATTCATCTGTTCAATTCTTTTTAGCTCATGGGGGTTTTCTTTCGAAGGCACCAGTTTGTCAATAACGGCTGTCAATACTATTCCTCCTATAAATGAAACAAATGTAATCCATGGAGCTTTGCTCTCACCGTAACTTATTGTTAATGATGTATTTGCCTCAGCCAGAATCTCTGTAAGCGAGATAAATATCATTACTCCGGCCGAAAATCCCAGTGAAAATGCAAGGAAAGAAGTCTGTGTCCTTTTTGCAAAAAAAGCTATCATCCCGCCTACCCCAGTCGCAAGGCCGGCAAACAGCGTTAGTCCAAATGCAAATAGCACAGTTGAATTATCCATCAAAACCTTATTTAGAATCATTATAAACTACAAAAGTAAGAATATCCGGAAAAAAACAAACCGATAAGACAAGAATACATAAAAAAGTCCTTATTTAGTAATCCTTTTGTGTAAATGAATATCTGGGATTATTATAAACTATTAGGTCTGAGGCAGGGAGCTTCAGACGATGAGATCAAAAAAGCTTACCGCCGCAAAGCGATGGAGTTTCACCCTGACCGTAATCATTCAGAAGGGGCTCATGAAAAATTCGTTTTGATTACAGAAGCCTACGATTACCTCACCTCACACCCTCATGGAAGAAACATAACAGAAGAAGAGTATCGTAAAAACTATCAGGCATGGGTTACATACAGACAAGCTGAAGCAAGAAGAAACGCGGAGAAATATGCCAGATCTTCTTACAGCGCTTTTAAAAAAAGTGAGCTGTACAAGAGTACTTCAGTAATGGATGGAACAATTGTTTTCATGGGTCTGGCATTTGCAATAGCTATTATTTGTTTCTCATTTTACGGATATTTTTACAGGCTGGTCAGGGCTGAGAGCTCTATTGATAAACCATCTGTTCCACTTTTTGTAATTACACAGATTATTGGATTTTCATACCTGATAATATCTCTTCTGTACTTCAGCGCATGGAATGCGCAAAGGAAGAGAAAGAAAAAAGAAAATGGGAAAAAGAGTCAAGATCAGAAATCCGTTTGATAAAGATCAGAACCATTGTTTTGGCTGTGGCCCGGCTAATCCTATAGGACTGAAGCTGCATTTTGAAGAAAGCGAAAGGTATCTTCATGCTGCATGGAGCCCCGAAATGGAGTATCAGGGCTATTTAAATGTTGTTCATGGAGGTATTATTGCCACACTGCTTGATGAGATAGGTGCATGGTGCATAAATGTCAAGGCTGGCACTTCTGCTGTTACCTCACAGCTTTCCGTAAGGTACCTGAAACCTTTGTACATAAGTAAAGGAAAAGTATGTCTTAATGCTGAGATAATAAATCGAGATAAAGAAAATGCAAAGCTTATCTGTCGCATTTTTGACGGTGAAGGCCGTCTTTGCGCCGTAGGGGACATCGATTATTACCTTTATCCTGAGCATATTGCCCGTAAGCGATATCATTATCCCGGTAAAGAAGCTTTCTATTTTAAAGATAATATACAGGATGCATAATGAAAGTCTTATTATTACTTGTAGCCTTGCTGGCATCTTACAACACATTGTCCACAAGACCAATGGAAGAAATAAACCAAGACAAACCTCTTTTCAGCTTTGGTATCATTACAGATATTCATTACTGTGACTGTGAATCTGAGGGAACACGTTACTACCGGAACTCACTTGAAAAGCTTGATGAAGCAATGCAGTTTCTGGCAACTGAAAACCTTGAGTTCATTATCAATCTCGGTGACATCATCGACAGGGATTTTGAATCATTTGCCCCGGTTTACAGTATTCTGGGTAACTATTCAATACCGATTATTACCTGTCCGGGCAATCACGATTATAACATCGACAGAAAGCATTTCAAGAAGCTTTCGTTTACAAAAGCCGGAAAGGATTTTTATTCCGGAAGCCATAACGGATACAGGTTCCTGGCACTCAACGGCAATGAAGTAAGTACGTACGGGCCGGGAAGCAAAAAAGTAAGGGAGCAGGCCGGATTGCTGATTGAAAGGATGAAAGAGGAAGGAAAGGAAAACGCTGTTCCATGGAATGGGGGCATATCCGCTGACAAGCTCAAATGGCTTGAGGAGGAACTTGATAAAGCTAAAATTTCAGGTGAAAAAGTTTTTATTGCCTGTCACTTCCCGGTGTGGCCGACTGACATGCACGTGCTTCTGAACCAAAATGAAGTACTGTCTCTTTTGGGAAGGTATGATAATATTATTGCATGGTTTGCCG
>CAZGDJ010000024.1:0-6721 GCA_964524635.1 uncultured Rikenella sp.
GGCCTGTTTAAGCCAGTTATTTGCATCGACGAGCCATATTGCGCTCATGGCTGTAAGCATGTTGGAACCGTTTATTGTTGCCAGTCCGTCACGTGCCAGAAGTCCCGGAATCGTAATGCCAGCCCTCTTCATTGCTTCACTGCCTTCAAACAATTCCCCCTTGTAATAAGCCTTGCCTTCACCCATCATCAGAAGAGCTATCTGAGACATGGGTGCAAGATCACCGCAGGCGCCGACAGATCCTTTCTGACAGGCAAAAGGAGTCACACCCTTGTTAAGCATTTCAACCAGAGTCTCGGTGACTTCCAGGCGAACACCGGAATTGCCGTGGGCATGAACATTGATCCTGCCCAGCATTGCACCCCTTACTGTTTCTATTGAAGCAGGGTCACCTATACCGGCTGCGTGATTATACACGAGATATTTCTGAAAGTCTTTTATCTGGTCATCATTCAGGACTATCTCGGAGAATTCTCCGATGCCGGTGTTAACGCCATACATGATCTCATGAGCCACTATTTTCTTCTCCAGCATAGCACGGCATTCATTGATCCTTTTCCGGGCGTCGGGATGCAGCTCAACTTTCTGCCCGTGACGGGCAACATTAACCACATCATTTACTGTCAGGTTTTTTCCTGTTATGATAAGTTTTTCCATCAGAGAAAATTTAGAATTGGTTAAAAGTGAAATGTGAAAGATGATTGCTGAAGAATTCAGAAGATAAAAGAAGGAGAAAGACTGATCTCCGTACTGTTTAACAGAGCCCGGACCGGTTGATTTTTATCTTATATTTCAATGCCCAGTTATAAAACATTCTGATGTGATATATTACCAAATTTATTTAATATATATGAAACAGCAATGGTAAATATCTTAACCAGTCATAATTATCAGTTTGTTTGGCTTCAAGTCTTTTTTTTACTACCTTTTGAGTACTAAAACCGATTCTATGAGAGATAATAAGCCTTTTTCAGGGGAAATCATGATATTGCCGGCTCTTGTATTTGTTATAATGACAGCAATTATTTTAGGTTTCAAATTACCTCAGGAAGACCTAAAAGGAAAGCACTCCTTCAAGGAGTTTGAGTCAGCAAAGAAATGCCGGTCCTGTCACCCGGGTTTTTATGAGCAATGGTCACAGGCAATGATGTCACAGGCTTATACCCATCACTGGGATGAGATTGAGTATTTTGATCTTGCTGTTGCCCATGCCGCAGCCAGTCCGGAATTGAAAGATGTTGTTGACGGATGCAACGGATGCCATACTCCGATGGCATATATGAACGGTTCATTCCCTCCGCCAAGACCGGCAGAGAAAAGCATGGCAAACGAGTCGGTGTCATGCGAGGTTTGTCACCTGACAAGATCAGCACAGTCAGATCCGCCCTTTAATTTCAGTTATATGATAGTGCCGGGAATGACAAAATACAGTGGTCGTAATCCGGAGATTGAATCTCCGGCTCACAAGATTGTCCAGAGTGACTTTCACAAGACAACCGAATTCTGTGGCAACTGTCATAATGAGAAGAACCCTTACGGTGTCTGGGTCAAGAGCACACAGCTGGAATGGATGGAGGGACCTTACGCGAAAGAGAATGTAAGATGCCAGGACTGTCATATGCCAAAAGGAGAATACCGGTATGCCCTGATGGGCAAAACACATAATGATGCCCGGCTTCACCTGTTTCATGGAGCACATGATCCCGGGAAGGTAAGAGGTACTATTGAACTGAGGATTGAACCTGATGTTCGGGAGGCTGAACCCGGCGAGAATATTGTTTTCACGGTAGTTCTGTTTAACCAGAAGACCGGGCATAAATTCCCCACAGGATCTGTGGAAGACCGTATCGCATGGCTGAATGTTGAGGCTACAGATGCAAAAGGAAATGTATATCACCTGAATGTTGATAAGAAAGGATTTGAAGGTGAGGAATATACAATCTCAGGAGATTACCTTGCTTACCAGGATATGGCCTTGCCACTCAGACTGCCAGATTTCAAAGGTGTTCAGCGTGATGGCATCCCGGCAGGAAACAGAATTTTCAGAATGCCTTATTTTGATGAACAGGGCCGTATGACAATTATGCAGTGGAACACTGCAAGGCTGGGGGTTGATTATCGCATAGGGCCAAGAGACACGAAAGTTGAAAAATTTACTTTCAAAGTGCCTTATGATGCAGCTCCGGGGAAAATGAAGGTTCATGCGGTACTGAATTATCAGTTGCTGGTCAAGCCGGTAGCCGACTTCTTGAAGGTCCCCGAAGATGAGTCAGAAATCAGAGTAGTGAATGAACACTTTACTGAGGTTGAAGTATTGCCGTAAGATATTAAGGTTGAAAGTCGAAATAAAACAAAAACATGAATAGATTCAGATGTTTAAGGGCAATGACGATTGCTGCCGCATTCGTATTTTTGGTGTTCTCTGACTCCTTAAATGCAATCCCTGCTTTTGCACGTAAGTACCAGATCAGCTGTCAGGTGTGCCACTCTCCGGCAGCACCTGTGCTGAAAGGATTCGGAGATGAGTTTGCCGCTAACGGATTCAGAATGACAGAATATGAATCCCCAAGGTATTTTATCAATACCGGTGATGAAAAACTGTCACTTCTGAGGGAAGTGCCACTGGCAATAAGAATAGACGGATTTGTTTCATATAATAAAGAGAATGCAAAAGATGCAGGGCTTGGCTTTCCTTATATTGTTAAACTTCTGTCAGGGGGTGAACTCTCTGAGAAACTTTCATATTATTTCTATTTTCTGATGAGCGAAGAGGGTTCAATAGTCGGGCTGGAGGATGCTTTCCTTACATATAGTGACCTGTTTGGTTCCGGCATAAATATTACTGTGGGGCAGTTTTCGGTGTCAGATCCCCTCTATAAAGCTGAGCTGAGGCCGACGATTGAACCGTATAAAATATATGGTGTCGCACCCGGAACCAATAGTGCAAACATGAAATATGACCGTGGAATAATTCTTGATAAGGAGTTCTCCACAGGTACCTCCTTTGTTGCTCAGGTAGTGACAGGTAACGGTATAGGTACAGGATCTGATGGCTACTTTTTTGACAGGGACAAGTATAAGAATTACATGCTCAGAGTATCTCAGGCTGTAGGTAAAAGCATATCAGTGGGATTTTTCGGATATACGGGCAAGGAACGGGACCTTCGGGTAAATGATATACTCATTTATGGCCCTGACCTGGCTCTGAATTTTGGCGATAAGCTTATGATAAACCTTCAGTACCTGTGGAGAACTGACAGTGAGGTTCTTGTTGATCCTACGGAAGAAATATATGATAAGGTGAAGATGAACGGTGGATTTGCGGAGATTGTTTTTGCCCCGAAGGGGGATATGAGCAAATGGTACATGACAGGGTTGCTGAACCTCGTTGATTCAGAGCTTGACGACATTGATTACGGCAGTGCAACATTGCATCTGGGATACCTGCTTCGACGCAACGTGAGACTTGTAACTGAATACACTTATTCCTTCAGGGGAGAGGAGTTCGGAAGACTAAGCGCCGGGTTTGTCTCGGCATTCTAATAAATATTGAAATGGTTTATGGCAGATACGGACTGATAATATTGTTTTTTGTCTGCCGGTCAGCAGCCGTTCTCAGGGCTGACACTATCCCGCAGTTTTCTTGTGGCTCGCAGATGCATTTTGGGTTTATTATACCTCATTCAAAGGCAATTGAACCTGTATCATATACAAATCCCTATGGGATTGAGGTAACCTTCAATAAACTAAATTCTTCCCTTACCGGAAGAAAAGTATTTAATGCATACTGGATATCAGGGATTCAGGCCGGGTATTACAACTTCCAGTATCCTGATGTACTTGGAGGTGCTTACAAACTCACGCTTTTCGCCGAGCCTATCCTGTTTTTCAGTGACAGGATACTGCTTACTTTAAGAGGCGGGGCAGGGCTCTCATACCATACGAGCATTTATGATGAGATCAATAATCCCTTAAACCAGTTTTTCTGTACCAGGATCAGCTTTCCTCTTTATGTCAGTACCACTTTAAAGCTAAAGCTGAACAGCAGCTTCTTTCTTACATTATCAGGAAATTACAACCATATCTCAAACGGAGGGATCAAACAGCCGAACCTTGGAATGAATTTCCCCACCGCTTCTGTCGGGTTAGAATATTTTTACGAACCTTATAAGGTACCAGAAAAAGTACCCAAAAAAGTACATATTGATTTCAATAGAAGACTTTATTACACTTTTGAAGTTTTGACGGCAATCAGGGTGCTTGACAAAACAGAACTTTACCCGGAGATGAAAACCATGGCATTTGGAATTCATGCAAGAGCAGCTAAACCTTTAGGATCTATTTATTCTTTAAGCGTCGGGGCTGAATTGGTTTTTGACGGATACTTTAAGGAAACGATAAAAAGGGAAGGGTCTGATATCGATTATAAAAGGTTAGCCCTGACATGCGGGCAGGATTTGAAATTCGGTCAGGTTTTTTTTTCGCAGTATTTCGGATTTTATGTTTACTCACAACTTATAGCTCCACGGTGGTATTACCAGAAATACGAACTGGCATATAAATTTAAATCCGGAATAATGACCGGCATCTTCCTTAAGGCACATCTGCATGAAGCGGAGATGATGGGCGTGACTTTAAGCTGGATGATGTATGGAAATAGTAAGAATTAGCATTTACTCTTTCGTCCAGATTCGAGTATTAAGGTTCAGGTCAGTTACAACTTCTGAAAGCAGAGTAAGAAATCTTAAGTTATCCTCCATAAAGGAATAATCAGCCACAGGTTTGAAAAGTCTTGGTTCGAACAGGTTTTTGTTCATGCTGATGGCTATGTACACTTTTGAGTCAAGAAATGAGAGATAGACTCTGGTGTTCCATTTACGTTTGAAAGAGATAATTCTTTCCATCAGAGATGGAGTAAGTATATATCTTGCTTCTACCTGGTCATCTCCGTAAACACAGAATTCTTTTTCAAATTCGGGATCTTCCAGCCTGATAAGCTCACCTCTGCCCGGAGAGATTGACTGGAGTGTCTGCCCGAATTTCCCGAACATTCTCTCTGCAGTATCAGGAAGAACGACAGTGTGAGTTCTGAAATGCTTATTGAAGTCTGCTATAATGAACAGACCCCTGAATATGGTTATGTATTCCTCCCTGGAATCAGATCCCGTCCCTGTTGTATGTCTCTCCTCTGCATGTATTTCAGAGAACTCGATATCAGTCTTTCCCAATTTTCCTTTAAAATGATCTTCTCCCCTGAATCTGTCACAGGTCACCAGGAAAATTTTGCTTTTCTCAAATTCCGCCTGTGTTACTGAGCCTTCTGGAGAATAGACCAGTCCCTCTTCAACGAAGTTTGTTATCCTGGAAATAATTTTGCTTTTGTATTCACGACGGAAATTTTTGCTGAAAATGCCCGTCAGAATAATACCAGTCACAGCCGTAATTATCGGGATTATCACTTTAAGCGATTCGGAAGCAGTGGGTATCAATAAGACCTCTCCTGCTATAAGGGTGGCGGTTATTGATAATATTGTGATTACATTCCTGTTTGACTTCTTCCTTTGCAGATCGAAAATTTCCAGATCAGGAAGCAATTCCTTTTCATAAAATTCCCTGAAATTATTATAGCTTCCCATTAAAACAGCAATCTGTTCAATTTAAGTCACCGGATGGTTTAGCGCTTACTTTTTCCCTGTCTGTTTCTGGTATTTCAAAAAGTGTTCTTCTTTTGTAATTCATCAGTGAGGCAATGATATTTGAGGGGAACACTTCTACGCTGTTATTATATTCTGTAACAGCAGCATTAAATGCTCTGCGTGATGCTGCAAGCTGTTCCTCGACTTCGTTTAATGTGCCCTGAAGCTGGATAAAATTGCTGCTCGCCTTCAGGTCAGGATAATTTTCAACTGCCACTAAAAGGTCTGAGAGCTCTTTGCGAATCTCGTTCTCTACTATGACACGATCATCATTGGATAATTGTCCTGACATAGCCCTTATTCTGAGGGAAGTAATTTCAGTGAGCAGGTTTCTCTCGTAATTCATATAGCCTTTTACTGCGTCAACGATGGCTGGAATCAGGTCATATCTTTTCTTTAGCATCGCATCTATTGAAGCAAAAGCATTCTCAACTCCGTTTTTCTTTCTTACAAGGGAATTATAAATGATTGTTACTGCCATCAGGAGGACAATAACGGTTATTGCTATTACATAGATCATTCTGCTATTGTTTGGATGCTATTCTTTTTCCGATTCCGGCAATGATATTTTTCTTATCTGAGTCTCTGTTTTGATCTCATCATGCTTCTTCTGTAATTCATCTATTGAGATGAGTTTAGCGCGTTTTTCGGTTGGGGGATTAAGTTTTTCTGACTTTTCAAACTCTATAACCTGTTTCTGTAAATCATCAGGGAGATCTTTTTGTGATTTCAGAACTATCTCAATGAATTCCTCCTGGAAGAATTGATCTACCTGTATCCGTCTCTTGGCAGTATGCGCAAACTTCCCGATAATGCGGCAGATACTGTCGCGGTCTTCAGGACTTAGTTTTTCAGCAAGGTCGTATTCCTCAATCTTTTTTAATGAGAGTATGACCGCTTCATCGTCGAGACCACAGGACATCTGATCTTTCGTCACCACAACTGTTGAATCCATCATAATACCGGTCATGAACGCTCCCTTCAGGTACTAACACTATGGAGCATTTTTTACTTAACCTTACCCT
>CAZGDJ010000024.1:6731-17307 GCA_964524635.1 uncultured Rikenella sp.
ATGAGAGAATGACCGGTTCAAGTGAGTCTCTGGTTATGACAAACACATCATAATCACCCATCCTGTATGTCAGCTGTTTCAGAATATGGATGGTGTTTGTAGGCACAACAAGGAATATTGATTTCTTCACATTATCCTGGCTGGCGTACTTTTTCAGGCTTTCAGTCTGGCTTTTGATATAAAGAGGAAAGTTAGACAGATCATCACTTCCAGGGCTCTTGGCATCGAACACTATGAATTCACCACTTATTTCCAGGGTGTTGTCAGGGTTGCCTTTGAAAGGTACTTTATCGACATACCTGACATGGTTGAGTTCACATATCCTGATAATAGTGTTTTTCACATCCGTCTCATGCTCTGCCCACTGTTTCTTCATGTTCTCCATACGTGCCCTCTCATCAGCAACTCTCTCGTCACTCAGCCTTTTACGCTCAGCCTCCAGACTCTCCTTGATCTGGTTAAGTCGGGTTATATTATCATTGTGTTCCTTCACCCTCTCTTCTTTTGAGGCATCATTAAGGGAAATTTTCCGGTTGAGCTCAGTAGTGGTTGCTGTAATTTCTCTTATTCTGCTGTTTAGCTCTTCTGCCTGGGCATCTTTTTTAGCTGATCGGATCTCAAGGTCCGTTATTTTCTGATTAAGGTTCTCATTCAGGGTTTTAGTTTCTTTAAGCGTGCTTCTGGTTTCATCAAGAGATTCTTTAAGATTTTCCATCTCCCTGACCATTGCCCGGTATTCCTCGTAGGCATCAAAGCTGAGTGCCTTTGTCCTGCGCCATGAAAAGATACGCTGCCAGAAGTTGAGTTCTTTTATCCTTGAGAAGAAAAGATTGAGATTTTCCATGAGATAAAGGTAATAATATTAGGCTGGAGGTACAAGGTATTAAGCATCACCCACAAAACTGCCTTTCAGTGTTCCGGAGCAGTTGGCACAGGAGATACTAAGTGAAGTGCCGGGTATTGTAAGTGTGACCTATAACATAGCGACCAAACCACCCTCAACAATAGAAGCTGTTTAACAGTATCGTAAGCATGGCTTCATTTTAGTCTCCTCAAAGGCACAAACCTCACAGCATCAAGCCGTGTTTCGGTTATTACACCTTTCTTTTTAACAATGAGAACAAGCTCCTGTACCGCATGCGGATTGCCAATTGTCATGACAAGTCTTCCATTCTCTGCAAGTTGGTCTTTCAAGGGCTGTGGTATATGGTCTGCTGCTGCAGTAACGATAATAATATCAAAGGGAGCATGTTCCGTCCAGCCGTTGTAGCCATCTCCAAACCTGGTTATGATGTTACTATACCCAAGTTTATGCAGTCTGTCAGCTGATTCTTTGGCCAGCTCCGGCACAATCTCAATTGTATAAACAGTGTCAACTATTTCTGCGAGAACAGCAGCCTGGTAACCTGAGCCGGTTCCTATCTCGAGTGCCTTTTTGTTTTTTGCCGGTCTTGATAAAGCGGTCATATATGCGACGATGAAAGGTTGTGAAATCGTCTGGCTGTATCCGATCGGCAAAGGGCCATCACTGTAAGCTCCGGGAATTGAACTGACCGGTACAAACAGATGACGGGGCACGATCCTCATGGCTCTAAGTGTCTCTTCATCTGTCACCCCTCGGGCCATTATCTGTTCTTCCACCATCCGCTTGCGTGCTGAATCATATTGATCTATCTGGCTGTTTGCGTTGCAGCTTACCAGTATAAGAAATATCACCCAGATCAGTTTCACTGAATAGAGATTTTTTTCAAGTTATAAAATATTCTTAATAGCAAATGTTAACTTTTTTGACTTTGTAATTAATAAAATTGTTATATTTGCCGTCGATAAGGACAAAAATGAAAACAATAAGGCTTCATCATCATCATTTTCATACTTGCATTCAGGCGAGGTGGATATGATGTATGTTGAAAGCATATAATATTAGCAAACCCGTCTGAGCAACAAGGCGGGTTTTTTGTTTTCATCCGCCATGGTCTGCTCAGACAAAAAACACAATAATGAACAAACTTAAAATTGCGGTCCAGAAAAGCGGAAGGCTGAGTGAAAAATCACTTGACATTTTTAAATCATGCGGTATAAATCTTTCTAACGGAGACCGTAAGCTGATGACAGCTTCGTCTAACTTTCCCGTTGAGCTTTTGTTCCTTCGCGATGACGATATACCTCATTATGTTGAGGAGGGTGTAGCCGATGCGGGCATTTTAGGAGAAAATGTTGTCTGGGAATCCTTGTGCAGGGTTGAAACAGTTGAGAGGCTCGGGTTTGGCAGCTGCAGGATGTCTCTGGCAATTCCAAGAGATGAAGTTTATAACGGTACTACCTGGTTCAACAACAGGAAAATAGCAACCAGCTATCCTGAAATACTTAAAGAGTATCTGAAGAAAGAAGACATTAAGGCTTCTATAGAGGTAACAGGCGGAAGTGTTGAGGTAGCCCCGGGCATTGGATTGGCAGATGCAATTTTCGATATAGTCAGCACTGGCAGTACCTTGCTCATGAACGGCCTGAAGGAGGTCGAAGTAGTTACAAAAAGCGAGGCAGTACTGATATCGTCAGAAAATCTCAATGAAGAAAAAGCCAGGATCCTCTCCAGATTGCTCTTCCGTATAAGGGCTGTCAGAAAGGCTTCGGAAAATAAATATATACTTCTGAATGCACCTGATAATGCCATATCGAAGATAATCTCCATTCTCCCCGGGATGAAGAGCCCCACTGTCCTTCCTCTGGCCATTAAAGGATGGAGTAGTCTTCACTCTGTTATAAGTGAAGATGAGTTCTGGGAAATAATTGACAGGCTGCAGGAAGCCGGTGCTGAAGGTATTCTTGTAATGCCAATTGAAAAGATGATACTTTAATCTGTTACAGAAATGGAAAAAATAGTAAATCCTGAAAAGCAGCAATGGGCATCACTTGCAGCAAGACCTGAAATATCCTCCATGGACCTGCAATCTATTGTAAACAAGGTCTTTGATAATGTAAAAAGGAATGGTGATAATGCTCTTTCCGACTATACAATGGCTTTTGATAATGTACAGCCCGGAAAACTTAGTGTTAATAAAGAAATGCTTGAAAAAAGCGAAGTAATGATTTCAGAAAAAATGCGTGAAGCTATTAAGACGGCAAAGATTAATATCGAAAAGTTTCACATGTTTCAGAAAGAAACCATAAGGATTGTTGAAACTTCAAATGGAGTCAATTGCTGGAGGGAGAGCAGACCCATAGAAAGGGTAGGAATATATATTCCCGGTGGTACTGCTCCGCTATTTTCAACTGTACTGATGCTTGCAATACCGGCCCGTCTTGCCGGTTGTGAGGAGATAGTGCTTTGCACTCCTCCTGGCCCTGACGGTACTGTAAATCCGGCTATTCTGTATGCCGCCCGGGTGACCGGTGTTACATCGGTATTCATTGTTGGAGGCATACAGGCTATAGCAGCCATGACTTACGGCACTGAGACAATACCACAAGTATTTAAGATCTTTGGACCCGGCAATCAGTACGTGACGGCTGCCAAGCAGAAAGCTTTTGAATGCGGAGTGGCAATAGACATGCCCGCAGGACCAAGCGAGCTTTTGGTGATTGCAGATCGGACCGCTAAACCTGAATATGTCGCAGCCGACCTGCTTTCTCAGGCCGAACATGGAATAGACAGCCAGGTAATTCTGCTGAGCGATGACAGTGACCTGATTGATAAGATATTATTATCTGTAAAAAAACAGCTTCCCCTGCTTCAGCGAAACATAACTGCTGCAAAGTCACTTTTTAACAGCAGGGCAATATTGCTACCAACTCTGGAAGATTGTGTCAGGTTCAGCAATTTGTATGCACCTGAACACCTGATAATTGCAACTGACGCCCCGGGAAAGCTGGCTGAGGGTGTTTGCAATGCCGGATCAGTTTTTCTTGGGCACTACAGCTGTGAGAGCGCCGGTGATTATGCAAGCGGCACTAACCACACCCTTCCGACAAATGGTTATGCAAGAAACTACAGCGGCATTTCAGTTGACAGTTTTGTCAAGAAAATAACATTTCAGCAGCTGACCAGGGTCGGACTGAAAAACATTGGCCCGGCCGTAGTGAATATGGCAGAAGCAGAAGGATTACAGGCTCATGCCAACGCAGTATCAATAAGACTAAATTAAATATAATGAAGGATATAAGTAAGCTAGTAAGACCAAATATCAGGGGGTTAGTACCTTATTCAAGTGCAAGGGATGAATATAAAGGAACCAGTGGGATCTTTCTTGACGCCAATGAAAATCCTTTTGGCAGACTTAATCGTTATCCTGACCCGCATCAAACCCTTTTAAGACAGAAGTTGGGAGAGCTAAAGTCAGTCGACCCTTCGAAAATATTCATTGGAAACGGCAGTGATGAAATTATTGACCTGACATTCAGGATCTTCTGTACCCCTGGAAAAGATAAAGCACTGTCATTTAATCCTACATATGGGATGTATGAAGTAGCTGCAGCCATTAATGACGTTGAAATGATAAAAATCAGCCTGAATGAAAGTTATCAGCTTGACACGGAAATCCTTAATGCCCGGCTTTCTGATAATAATCTCAAGCTTGTTATAATATGCTCGCCAAATAATCCGACCGGGAACATCATCGAAAACATTGACAAGCTAATTGAGAATTTCAGTGGCATTGTACTTGTTGATGAAGCTTACATTGACTTTTCTCAGAGGGATTCGCTTATATCATTAATAGAAAAATTTCCGAATCTTATTGTATGCCAGACATTCAGTAAAGCTTATGGACTTGCCGGAGCCAGGGTTGGCGTTGCCTACGCAGCAAAAGCTGTTATTGACCTTTATTCCAGGGTAAAACCTCCTTATAATGTCAGCTGGCCTGATCAGAAGGCTGCCCTTGAAGCACTTGACAGCATAGAAACTACCAGGATGTCTGTTGAAAAGATACTCGCTGAAAGACACAGGATGGAGAGTGAACTGCTTGAAATACAGTTTGTTAAAAAGATATGGCCTTCTGATGCTAATTTTCTGCTAATTGAAGTAGATGATGCCGACAAAATCTATGAAAGACTGAGATCGGAGAATATTATTATCCGCAATAGAAGCAAACAGATCAGCAACACTCTTCGGATCACTGTTGGCACAGCGGCTGAGAACATCAGGCTTATCAATGCATTGAAAATGATTGAAAAGGAAAGATCAGGCCTGACCTCTGGTGAAGATAATACTGAAATAAATGAAAAGACATCGGCAAACAGACGCTCGTCCCGAATTGTAAGAACAACCACTGAGACAAGTATTGTTATTGATCTGAACCTTGATGGTAATGGAACTGCTTTTATCAATACCGGGATAGGTTTCTTCGATCATATGCTTAACCAGCTGGCAAAGCATGGCGGATTCGATATTGACATATCAGCAAGCGGTGACATTAATGTTGATCAGCATCATATCATTGAAGATGTTGCCCTTACCCTTGGTGAAGCTTTTGATCGCGCTCTGGGATCCAGGAAAGGGATAGAACGCTATGGGTTTATGATCCCTATGGATGATGCCCTTGCACAGGTAGCCATAGATTTCGGGGGAAGACCATATCTTGTCTGGGATGCTGTCTTTAACAGAGAGTATATAGGAGAGATGCCCACCGAACTTATACAGCATTTTTTCAGATCATTTACCGAAAAAGCACGTTGCAACCTTAACATAAAGGCTGACGGATTTGATGAACATCATAAGGCGGAGGCCGTGTTTAAAGCTTTTGCCAGGGCTGCCCGAATGGCAGTAAAGACAAATGGAATGTCAACTGTGCCAAGTACTAAAGGTATACTATGATTGCAATTATTGATTATAAGGCAGGCAATCTCATGTCAGTGAAAAATGCACTGAACAGACAAGCCTGAAGAAATATCCGGAGCAGATAAAGTCATCTTACCGGGTGTTGGTGAAGCATCAACAGCTATGAGACAGTTGAGCGAAAAAAGACTTGAGAGTCTTATCATAACACTGAAGCAACCAGTCCTCGGTATTTGCCTTGGGATGCAGCTTATGTGTCGCAGCTCTGAAGAAGGAGCCACTGAGGGCATGGGGATTTTTGATACAACGGTCCGCAAATTTCCCCTCCGTGACAAGATTCCTCATATGGGATGGAATAACCTGTATGAGACTAAAGGCTTAATGATGAAAGGACTAAAAGGAAACGAAGATGTTTACTTCGTTCATAGCTATTATGCAGAATTGTGCGATTCAACATCCGCCATAACAGAATATATAATTCCTTTCAGCGCGGCTTTGCAGAAAAACAACTTTTATGCTACCCAGTTCCATCCTGAAAAATCAGGTGCGACAGGAATTCTAATACTTAAAAACTTTATCGAGCTATGAGGATAATTGCAGCAATGGATATTATTGAGGGAAAATGCGTCAGATTATCACGCGGGGAGTTTTCAACGAGACGTGACTATAGCGCTTCTCCTGTAGAGACAGCTAAAATGCTTGAAGATGCAGGCTTCAGGTATCTTCATATAGTTGATCTTGATGGAGCAAGAAGTGGAGAACCTGTAAATATGGAAATTCTAAGCAGTATTGTTGCAAGGACCTCATTAATAGTAGATTATGGGGGAGGAGTAAGAAAAGCTGAGGATATGAGAAGAATTTTCAACAATGGGGCTCATCAGGTAACTGCTGGCAGTATTGCTGTTACTGATCCGAATCTTTTTATGTACTGGCTGACACGATACGGCAAGAAAAAGATCATTTTAGGAGCCGACGGTCGTGACAGGATGGTAACAACTCATGGCTGGCAAAAGGACGGAGATATTGATATTGTAGAATTCATTGATTCTTATGCATCACTTGGTGTTATGAATGTAGTCTGTACGGATATCTCACGCGATGGTATGCTTACCGGACCTGCAGTTGAACTGTATCGCGAGATATTATCTGTAGCGAAAGTCGATCTTGTGGCCAGCGGAGGCATTTCCAGCCTGAACGACCTCAGGGTTCTGGATGATGCAGGCTGTGATGGAGCGATAATCGGCAAAGCAATCTACGAGGGAAAAATAAATCTGAAACAAATCCGGGAATATGCTGAAAAAGAGGATAATACCATGTCTTGATGTGAAGGATGGCCGCACTGTAAAAGGTGTCAATTTTGTTTCTCTGTCTGATGCCGGTGATCCTGTAGAGCTTGCAAAAAGATATATTGATGAGGGAGCTGATGAACTGGTATTCCTTGACATCACTGCAACAATTGAAAAAAGAAAGACAATTGTCGCCCTTGTCGAACGGGTGGCGGATGCAATAAGCATTCCATTTACTGTGGGTGGGGGAATAGGCTCTGTAAAAGATGTATCTGCCCTGCTCAGGGCCGGAGCTGATAAGGTCAGCGTAAACTCGGAAGCTGTAAAAAATCCGGAGCTGATCAGAACTCTGGCAGGAGAGTTTGGCAGTCAATGTGTCGTTGTGGCAGTCGATACAGCAATGATCAATAATGAATGGCGTGTTTTCATATCCGGAGGAAGAAATATGACAGCGTTAAGATGCCTTGACTGGGTGGCAAAATCTGAAGAACTGGGAGCAGGGGAGATACTGCTGACCTCAATTGGCAGTGACGGAACCCGTGATGGATTTGCCCTTGACATAACTAAAGCGGTGTGTGACACTATCAATATACCGGTTATTGCATCAGGGGGTGCCGGAACAAAAGAACACTTCAGAGATCTGTTCCTGAATACCGGGGCTACCGCAGCATTGGCAGCTTCAGTATTTCATTACGGTCATTTCAGTATAGCTGATCTTAAGGAATATTTAAAAGCAGAAAAAATTTCAATACGATGAAAATAGATTTTTCAAAAAATGACGGACTGGTACCGGTTATTATACAGGATGACCGGGACCTCAGGATTCTGATGCTCGGTTACATGAATGCTGAGGCGTATGAACTAACTGTTAGAGAGAAACGCGTAACATTCTTTAGCCGCTCACGCCAGAGGTTATGGACTAAAGGGGAGACGTCAGGCAATTACCTTGAAGTCAAAGAGATAAGAACTGATTGCGACAATGATACCCTGCTGGTAAAGGTCGTCCCTGCCGGTCCTGTCTGCCATGAGGGAGATGTTTCGTGCTTTAAGGATGAGAGTACAAAGGGATTCCTTTACTCTCTTGAAGAAACAATAGATTCACGTATTGAGGAAGATCGTACAGATTCTTATACAAATAAGCTTTTCAGAAAAGGATTGAACAAAGTGGCCCAGAAAGTGGGTGAAGAGGCTGTTGAACTTATCATAGAGGCAAAAGATAATAATGATCATCTTTTCAAAGAAGAAGCAGCTGACCTGCTTTATCATTTCCTTATCCTGCTTAAAGCAAAGAAAACAAAACTTCAGGATATCGAAAAGGTCTTAAAGAGTCGGTCAGTAGCCAGGTGATCTATCAAAGAAAAGATAGTAAAGTATTCGTTTATTATTACGAACATTTTGGTCTACTAATATATGATTATGATTCAGATTTACAGGCTTTAAGAGTATCCTGTGCAAGGTGTTTTTTTTGACTTCTGTTTGACGGTTTCATAACTTTGCGGAATCATATCCTGTTTTTTGGATACAAAAACCCCCGATTATGAAAAGGATAGTCATTCTTTCTGCATTGTTATCCGTGATTTTAAACAGCTCTTTCGGACAATGGTACTATGATAAGTACAATGTAAGGGATATTGATAGTCTTACCCTTAAACAGCTTGATGAATCCCTTGACAAAACCAAAAAAGATCTTGCCACGGGCGGAATTATTACTGTTGTCGGAGGTCTTATAATTGGAGGAGGTTTTCTTACATTGTACACAGGGCTACCTGAAGATCCGACTTTTCTGGAAGAACTATTGGGTTCTGAGGTGATGGGAAAAGCATATATTATCGGGGGGGCCGCAGTGGCTAACGCAGGTTTCTTTATGTGCGTTACTGATTTTGGCCGCCTTTCACAGATCAAATCTGTGAAAAAGAGAAATTACCCGCTGGAAGGATCACTGAAAATATCTCCGGTATCTGTGTTTAACGGATATTCCCGGTCAACCGGTCCGGGTATTTCTGTAACAGTTAATTTTTAAGCTTTTTGTCGCGGTATCTCCGCTTATAAGGTTTCCCCCTCTCAGTTCAATAACATGTGCTTTGTTTTTCGCTATATTTATCAGAGCAAATCTTCTAATGAAAAAGCTGGTTGTATTGACGGGTGCAGGGATGAGCGCTGAGAGCGGTATTAAGACCTTCCGTGATAGTGGAGGATTATGGGAAGAATACCGTATTGAGGATGTCGCCACCCCGGAGGCATGGCATAGAAATCCTGACCTGGTGAATCGCTTTTATAGCACAAGGAGAAGACAGCTTGAAAAAGCAGAGCCAAATGCCGGGCATAAAGGACTGGCTGAGCTGGAGAGGATATTTGACGTACATATTGTTACTCAGAATGTAGACAACCTGCATGAGCGCGCCGGAAGCACAAAGATCATACATCTTCACGGTGAACTTACCAGGGCAAGAAGCAGCCTGAACAATGAGCAGATCATTGATATAGGTTACCGCGATATTAATCCCGGGGAGAAGGCTCCTGACGGCTCTTTACTGCGGCCTCATATTGTATGGTTCGGAGAGGCAGTCCCGGCAATGGGACAGGCAATCGACATTGCCTCTGAGGCCGAGATATTTGTTGTTATCGGAACCTCAATGAATGTCTATCCTGCAGCCGGACTAATAAATTATGTAGCGCTGATGACCCCGGTTTTCCTTGTCGACCCAAACCCGGTTTCTGTTCCATCTCATCATCATGTTGAAGTAATAAGAGAAGGTGCAGGCTGTGGAGTGGCTGTGCTTACTGAAATGCTTATAGATCTTTAGGTTCTGGAAATCAGACAAGAAGGGTCATCCCGGAGTCTTTTCGATCCTGAGTTTCTGAATCCTCTCCCGTATCCTATTCATTTTGTCGAGTCTTTCCATTGAGAGTGTCCGCTCCTGTGTGTCAACATATTCAAATAGCAATAAGGCCTTCTCAGAATAACCGACACATTCGTCATTGTTACCCTGTGCAAGATCAAGCTCTGCTTCAGCATTAAAAAGTTCTGCAAGGATTTCCAAATGACCGTTGGTGTAATTATGCTTTGCGAGAAGTGTCTGAGTCAGCTCATCCTTCGGGACAGACCTGAAAAATGAGGCATCTTCCTTTAACATGTCGTAATAAACTCGATCGAGATTTTCTTCAGCCTGCTGGTAGTTGCCTTTTCTTATCAGCCCGAAAATGGCTGCCAGCAAATCACCAAGCATCTCGATCATTCTGAGAATGTAATCTTTCTGGTACATAAGTCAAAGATAGTTAAAAGTCGAAAGTCGAAAGCTGAAAGGTAAACAGGTGCGGGTCCAATAGTTAAATAATCATAAATGGGATTATGTTTATCAAACATTATTATTTACCCTTTAACAGGCAAATGAGTTTCTTTTTAAATTGGCCACTTGATATCGAAATCAAAACCAGGTATGAAAAAGAATATTTTCACATTGTTTACGGTTCTTTGTATTGTCATAAATGCGACGGCACAGCACAATAAGGTATCCGA
>CAZGDJ010000025.1:0-15372 GCA_964524635.1 uncultured Rikenella sp.
ACAAGAAGAGTGAGAGCGGGAGCAAGTGCGAGCGTCTCACTCTTTCTGTTCTCACTATCACCCTATTACTCACACTTTTACACGGATGGGCAGGACGCCACGAGCGAAGCGGCCACTGAGTAACAACAGATGCCGGCGACATAACGTCACTGTCAATTGTCCTGTTCACTCAATTTTGATTTTTTCAGCTTTTCAAATGTATTGGTGAACCATCTGGCTCTTTTTACTATATGTAAAATAAGGTAGATCGTAAGAAGTATGGTGATTTTATCATGAACCTCTATAAAAACTAACCGGATAGTGCTTTTGCTGCCCGATAAATCAATAAACCAGGGAATAAGCCCTGTTAATGCAACCATAATAAAAAGAAAAGATAGTGTAATGACCTGTATGTTTTTCTTTACCAGGTGTTTGGCTAAAACAGCTTTATACCATTTCCAGTGAATGACAAAATGATAAATCATGAGCAATGACAACAAGACAATTGCAGTCTTATGAATTACAGACCATGTGGAATAATCAATACCCCAGACTGTACTGTCCTGACTGACTTCCCGGAGTTGTTCAATATTCGTAGTTTGTGAATGCGAATCTGACTCCAGGTGTCTGTCTGCACCACCCATATGAAAACCTAATTGAATTACAAAACCTGAAATAATCATTACTATTCCGGTTAAAATCAACAGGTTGTTTACCAAAAAACGCAATAAATATTTCTTTTGCTGTTGCATCACCTTCTACTTTATCTGATCATTTCTTGTATAAGCCCCTTCATTACATGCTCCCATACACTTCAGACAACCTGAGCACCTCGAGGGGGCAGTAATCAAAGCGTGCTTGTGCCATGGTAAGTCAATTTTACTTAATACTTCATTCGGGCATGCTATAAGGCACTCCCAACAAGCTTTACATTTTCCGGTGTTCAGCAGAACAAAAGGCGTCCGGTTTCTGCTATTTGAAAAAAAGGACTCATATTGTATTCGTTTTCTGCAAAATTGCATGGAGACATTGCTTCATGACGATAACAATTGTTAATAAATTTACTTCCTGTTCCTGATCCTGCTAAGCGAGATAGGGGTTATTCCCAGGAATGAGGCTATATAATGCTGAGGGACCCGTTTAACTATTTCAGGGTGATTTTTAATTAGATCTTCATACCGCTCCTGCGGACTATCTTTTATCCGGGAAAGAAAAAGTTGTCCGTAATTCCTGAAACGCTGGAAAATTAAGTCCTGAAATCCATCCTTAAATTCAGGATAGGTAATAAAAAACTCTGTGAAGTCATCTCTCCCAATTGAAATAATTGTTGACGGTTCTATGCTTTCTATTGTAAACAGGCTTGGTTTTCTGTTCATAAAACTGTCAATTGAAGCGACAGGTTGTCCTTCAAAAAAGAATTGAAAAGTAATGTCTTTCCCGTTTTTATTGAACCATTCCCGCAAACACCCTTTCTTTATGAAAAAAATATTGTTCGAAATCTCACCTTCGTTCAGCAAGATAGTTTTAGAGCTAACTTCTTTTTTAATGAAAGCTTTTTGAAACCTGATCCAGTTCTTTTCATCTTCCTTTAATATTCCAATCAATCTGTCTAACATTATCAGGGGCGTTGATGGATTTTCTTCACAGTGCACACAGCTTATTTATATGACATTAAATGTAGGAAAATATAGTAAACAAAAATCCGGGGCATATGCAGGGAGTAGTCTTGCTGCCGGAACCTGATGATTTTTGATTTGTATATGTTGCTATGCGTTAATGATTTCGGTCAGCAGCGATTTACATTGTCAACATGCTGGTGGAACAGAATTTAAGATCCAAACTTAACAGGCCAGGTTTTGTCAACAAAAAAAAGATCCGGCATTTGCCGGATCCCTTTTTTCTTTCCTTTTTATCATACAGGGTTTAATTCACAGCCTGTTTTTTTGTGTGACCCGGACAAGCAGCAGGGTCGCATGATTTCATATCAGCCCCACCGGCTTTCTCACATTTCTGCTTACAATTTGCCTGATCACATCCGGTTGCCTTGCATTTCTCAGGATCACAACCGGCTGCTTTGCATTTCTCAGGATCGCAAGCGGTCTTAATATCTTTTGATTCACTGCAGGCTGCTGCATTCGGACATTTGGAGCAATCCTTTTTTACTTCAGTCTTAGCCTTTTTGTCATCCTGTGCTGAGCCACTGGCATTGGCAACTAACACAACGACAAATGCCATTATTAATACGCTTCCTAAACCAATAAGTACCTTTTTCATATTCTTGAGTTTTTATTTTAATCCAATTCAAAAATAATTTACAAAGCGTTGATTACATGTTACCCCGGAGTTAATTCGTGTTATGCCAATGTTAAATCAGACCGGAATAATTGAAAACAGAGTAAATTTGAGATCATGAAAAGAAAAAACAAACAGCTGTCCCTGTTCCTCCTTACAATTATAAGCCTCATCCTCCTTGTGGCAATCCAGATAAGCTGGATACTTAAATCGGCCCGAATGCAGGAAGCTCAGTTCAATCATTCTGTTACTATGGCTATGAACAGAATTGTTGACAATCTTTCACGCAGTGAATTTATTTGTAAAGAGATGAGTAATTGCATCCGCAAAGACAAATCACAATCCTGTCTTTTTATGATGAGAAACCGTTTGGAGTGGGCTGCTCTCGATACTTTGATCAAAGAAGACCTTGAATATTACGATATCAACCTGGACTATGAATTTGATATAGTTGAAAAAGGCACAGTGAACACCCCGTTGTCGGGTGACAGGATATATATTAACTCTGATCTTGAAAAAGCTCTTCAGTTTTCCGGCTATGAACTAAGAATCAGGTTCCCTGAAAAAAGTGATTATATAAAAGCTCAGATCGGATACATTTTTATTAGCTCCATCGCCTTGCTTATCCTTGTATGTGTCTCTTTTATAATGATATACAAGTATTATAAACGCGAAAAGAAATTCACTGCCAACATTATTGATTTCGTTAATAATATTACTCATGAGTTCAAAACCCCTTTGACTAATATTGGATTGGCCAACAGTATGATATTACGGAATGAGCTTATTGAGACAAATGACAGGCTCTCATCTTATTCAAAGGTTATACGAAATGAGCAAATGCGACTAAAAGAAAAAGTGGAGATGCTGCTTAAAGGAACTTTATCAGAAAATGACCAGCCTATAAATGTTGAAAAGTTTGACCCGGTAGTTGAGATTAAAAATGTCGCTAACACCTTTTCTGTACAACTGGATGAAAAAGAAGGCTCGGTACTAATTGGCAAACCCGAACAAAGTTTCACGGTATCAGGTAACATCGATATGTTTCAGATTGCGATTGGTAACCTTATTGATAATGCAATCAGGTATTGCTTAAACAAACCTGAAATTGTGATAAGTTTTGTTCCCAATGGCCGTAAGTTGAGAATCGAGGTTTCAGATAACGGAATTGGCATCTCCAAAGAAAATCTTCTCAATATTTTTGAAAAGTACTATAGGGTACCAACCGGAAACATCCATGATAATGATGGTTTTGGACTTGGATTATATTATGTCAGGAGTACTATTGAAAGGATGCACGGCAGTATTGGTGTAAGCAGCAAGCCAGGGAAAGGAACGACATTTACAATTGAATTACCCTTATCAGATCAATGAACCACGAATCTGAAAGAAATAAAATCCTGCTTGTCGAGGACGACATTAACCTGGGCTTTTTACTGGTTGATTTGCTTGAGTCAAATCATTATGAGGTAAAACTTTACAGGGATGGAGAAACAGGATACAAGGGTTTCTGTGCAAGCCATTTTGACTTTTGCATCCTGGATATAATGTTACCCAGGTTAGACGGGTTCACCTTACTGGAGCGAATAAAAGAATCAGACAGATCAATCCCGGTTATAATCCTGTCAGCCAGATCTTTAAAAGAGGATAAAATAAGGGGGTTCAGGCTTGGCGTTGATGATTATCTTACCAAGCCTTTTGATGAGGAAGAGCTGTTATACCGTATTAAAGCAATATTGAACAGGGCCAATGGTAATCATGGTGCAAGGCAGGTTAATCCTGTAAAGCTTGGAGAATACGAATTTGATCAGAATAACCAGACACTCAGATTCGGTTCAAGGTGCCAGAGGCTGACATTGAAGGAAAGTAATATTCTTGGAATACTCTCTGATTCAATCAATAATCTTATTAAGAGGGAGGAAATAATGATCAATGTCTGGGGCGAATCTGATTATTATATTGGCAGGAGCCTGGATGTATTTATATCAAAGCTGAGAAGCTATCTGAAAGATGATCCCAATATCAGGATAATTACTATTCCTACAGTAGGGTATATTCTGGAGATATCCGGATAACCTGCTTCTACAAACCAAAGTACAAAGCATGGTATTATACAATAGTAAGAGGCTCGTTGTATAATAATTCCACTTCTAACAACAAAGAAAGCAGTCCCTGAGATAACATTATTGACACAATTCTGATATTGGATTCTGATATAATTATTACTTTTAGAATACTTCACGCAAACTTAGAATCTGAATCTGTAATAGAATTAGTCATGACAACATTCCATGGAAAACAGTGCCTGGTTTTCTTGATCTTTATGTCATTCTCAAGTCTGCTGTTTTCTCAGAATTTCTTACCCAAGCTTGACCAGTTTAAGTCGATCCAGAATGACACAAATAGTTACTGGGCTGAAGAGATTTGGCTGAAATCAAAAGATATTAATGATGATGACCTTGAGGGATTCATGAAACGTGCAGCCACAAAATACGAATTAGGGTATTTAGAAGAAGCTCTAATTGATTTAGATAAAGCTATTGGTATTGACTCATCGTTTGGGAGAATTTACAGCCTTAAAGGTTACATCCTGCTTAAGAGCGATTCTGCAAGATCAGCACTCAATAATTTCAATAAAGCTATAACGCTCAATGATACAACTACATATAATTATTTCTGTCGTGCCCACATTTATTCATTCCTGGGGAATTTCAGTGAAGCCAAATACAATTACGATATAGCTATTAAGATGGATAGTAGCTTCATTGATGCATATTTTGGTTTGGCAAATCTTTATTTCATGAAATCTCAACCAAAGAAGGCTGAGGATTTATACAAAAAAGTAATTGAATTAGATCCATCTTTCGCCTTAGCCTATTTCAACAGGGCTATTGTATACCTCGCCAGTGATCTGAATAAAGCTACCAAAGATCTTAACAAGTGCATCGAAATCAATCCAACCTTTGCACCTGCTTATTTTGTCAGGGGATACATAGAAAAAGATCTTGATAAAATTTCAGCAACATTTAAAGACTGGGGCAAAGCGATTGAATTAGATCCTGAAAACCATATTTATCATATTACCCGTGGATTTCTGAATATTGTCTCTAAAAACTACAAAACAGGCTTTAGTGAAATAGCCACAGCAATTGTAAAATATAACCTTAAAGATTATTTCACCTACTTTGAGCAATCAGCAAGAGAAAAAATTACAAACGACTTTATAAGCCAGGTCGCAACTTACAATGCATTCTCAGAGCAACTTTCTGAGAGCGAAAAAGATATTATAATAAATTCGCTTTGCATGTTTTTCCTGGGCAAATTTAAAGCTGCAGAAGAGAGTTATTCAGTCCTGATAAATTTTACTTCCATGCCTGGTCTTGCATACTATCTTCGTGGTTTTAACCTCGAGTACCTGCACCAGGCAAATCTGTCTCTTGAGTGTTATAATAAAGCCATCAGCCAGGATGTCTTCCCCTCTGAAGCATACCTCCGAACCGGTATAGTGTTAAACTTTCTTGGTGAATTTCAGGAGGCAATAAGGCATCTGAACAATTTCATAGAAAACAATGATAGTACGAGGTTAGCGCATCGTTCACTTGCCAGTTCATACATTAGTATTGAAAAGTATGATTCCGCAATTTATGAGTTTGATAAACTGATAAAAAATGATTCAACTGAGTTGGATATTTATTTCGACAGGGCATTTTGTTATAAAAAAATGGAGAAGTATAATGAAGCAATAAGAGACCTTAAATACCTATTGAATTATAAACCTTCACATATTGAGACAATTTGTTTATTGGCAGAATGCAGATATTCATCAGGTGACACAACGGGAGCATATACACTTCTAAATAATGCATATTCAAACCTGCATACTCTTACCAACGAAGGTTACTTTCTTCGAGGTACTATAAATCTTGTGTATAAAAAATATGATGATGCAATAAAAGATTTTAGTCAAGTCCTCGTGCACGATCAAAAGTATGTTGATGCTTTTATTTATAGAGGATTGTGTTTCTATTGTAAAGGGGAGTTACAGCAGGCAAAAAGTGATTTATCATCGGCAATAAATATTAATAATGAAGAAATTACTGCGCTTTATACCCGCGGAATAATAAACATCAAATTGAATAGTCTTAATGAAGCCTATGAAGATTTCACTAAGGCAGAAAAGCTTGGCCATCCTCTGGCGAAGCGAGCGATACAATCGTACTTAAAAGATTACATCCCCCCTGACAAAAAAAACTAAAATCCTGATTAGTATTGATCTGTTTTGAATATCAGTTCAGAATATACGTTTTATCCTGGCTTTAACCGGTTGATTCACTGTAATCGGGACCTGTTCAGTGACAGTAATGGTAGGATCGAGGTTGAGGGCCCTGTCATCATCAATGCTTAACCGTCTGACAATATTATGAAGTGCCAGGGTAAATTTCTCGCGGTTTGAAAGCATCAGATCACGTGACATTATTCTGTCTATCAGAATAAATCTGAAATCACCAGGGAAATCATGTTTCTTCAATGAATCATAGCTGCTTTCAAGTTTTACTTCGCCTGACTTAACAAGATCTTCAAGCACCTCCTTAAAATAAAGATTGATTTTCGATTCAACCTTAAATCCTAAATGAAAGTCAACTCTGATAAGCACCCCGGGTATCAGCTGGTTGACCCTGTAATCAAAGCTGTTGGGGTCATTTGTCCTGTCAACGTGAAGGAACCAGTATCTTTCAGCCCTTTTGGGCTGCTTATTGAATATTGAATAAATTACTTTCGATTCCACCTGATCCTGTCTGTTGGCATGTATAATGTAAACAAGATTTGTGGCAAACTTTGGAACAGATATATCGTCTCTCAGATCCTTAAAAAGATCAAGATACTTATTAATGTTTGCAAAAGAAATATACCTGTTTTTCATCTTTCTCCCGAAATACCAGCCAACCATTATTATGAAATAAACTGATGCAAGCATCAGTGTAAGCCAGCCGCCTGACATGAATTTGTGAAGGTTTGCAACAAGGAAACTTCCTTCAATAGCAAGGAAGACTATGAACAGAACCATAATCAGCTGATGATTCACCCGTTTCTGGAATAAGTAATAAGCCAGCAGAAAAGTTGTCATTATTTCTGTTATGGTTATTGAAAGGCCATAGGCGGCTCCCATATTCGATGATTCTTTAAATGAGAGAACAACTATGCTGCAGGCAATCCAAAGGAACCAGTTAACAAAAGGAAGATAAACCTGTCCTTTTATGTATGTGGGATGTAAAACCTTCATTCTGGGCCAGAAGTTGAGAGAAATAGCTTCACTGACCAGAGTAAACGATCCGCTGATAATTGCCTGGCTGGCAATTATTGCCGCGGCTGTGGCAAGAATGACTCCGGGCAGAAGAAACCAGCCTGGCATCATTGCAAAAAAGGGATTTGCACCTGCTCCTGATTCCATGTTCTTCATTAACCATGCCCCCTGCCCGAAATAGTTTAAAAGCAGGGATGTCTTCACAAAGATCCATGATATGCGGATATTTGCCCTGCCGCAATGGCCAAGATCAGCATAGAGTGCTTCGGCTCCTGTTACAGCAAGGAATATTGAGCCCAGCAAAATAAACCCACCCGGATATTCTACAAGAAAACGATATGCATATACGGGGTTAATAGCCTTAAGAATGTCAGGATATAATACTACCTGAGAAAAACCAATAATCCCAAGCATTGTAAACCAGATAGCCATTATCGGTCCAAATGACCGGCCAATAAATTCAGTTCCAAACTGCTGAATAAAGAAAAGGACCAGAAGCAGAGCAAGGACAATAGGAACGACAGGAATATCAGGATTAAATAACCTTAAGCCTTCAATAGAGGAGCTTACTGTGATAGCGGGAGTGATAACTCCGTCAGCAAGTAACGCTGCTCCACCTATTATGGTCAGAATGACTATCCATGTTGGTTTATTCTTAATAAGAGCCGAGAGCGCAAAAATACCACCCTCACCGTTATTATCATACCTTAATACTATGATTATATATTTTAAAGTTGCTGAAAGTGTCAGCGTCCAAAAGATACATGATATTCCTCCATAAATAAGAAGACTATTGAAATTATCAGCACCCCCCATTACTATTGCTCTCATGGCATATAAAGGGCTTGTACCAAGGTCACCGAAGACTATCCCCAAGGTTATGATAAGACCTGCAAGAGAGACCTTATTAATAACAGATTGCCTTTCAATTACTTTCATGTTTTCGTTGCAACCGGATTTCAATTGAAGGCTGCAAATTTATGAATTTAACATGATCTTCAGGAATAATATGTTATTATTGATTAAAAGAGAGGTTTTCTTATACACTTACCCGGTGAGAATTCAGAAAGTAAGTGATATCGAATACCTTACTCTTACTGCTTGACCTCTCTGAAGACCCGGCCCCCATCTGGGAGATGAGGAAATTACTCTCAGTGCCTCGGTATCCAACAAAGGGTGCACTCCGTTTACAATGGCGACATTACTTACTGATCCATCCTTTTCAATTATGAAAGTTATGAAAACCGTTCCTTTAATCTTATTATCAATCGCTTCCTGAGGATAAACAGCTCTTCTTTGAACCCACTGCCTGAACTTATTTATATCTCCACCAAGGAACGTGGGATTTTGTTCGACAACAAAATATACCTCACCACTTCCTGTGCCATCACCGGACAAAAGATCATCACCAAAGCCCGAATTACTTCCCACAATATTGGTGTCACCGGCATGTGCCAGGGCTTCATCGTTTGTAGCCAGAATTTTTTCCGCAGTATTGATGGTGTCAACAACCTCAGGCGGGATATACCTTATTTCCTCTACCCGGCTTGAGGCAGGCGGCGGAGGGGAAGATAACAGATATTCGTCTTTTGGTGGCATATATGAATCCATCTGAACCTGCACATATCTTAATCCGCCTGCTCTCACACGGTTAGAAGATTTCTCAACTATATAAGGAATGATCACAGCGCTACATCCTATAAATGAGGCTATTAATATACTTATCGTCAATATAAAATTATACCTCTTCCTTAACTTATAGGCACCATATTCCTTGTTTCTTGATTCAAAGATCAGATCATCGAAGTCGGGTATATTTCTACGGTTCTGCTCCATTTTATCAGGCAAAATTACATATTAAAGCTTTTGTTTTAGTTAATAATTTTTAAGGTTTAAATAATATTACTACATGGTGGAATCGTGTGTTTTGCCTGTGCTCCTTCCGCCCTGGGTGGAGTAAGTATGTTCATGAAAAATGCCTCCGGCTTAAGCCGGGGGCATCTTAGTTATCTGATGTGGGACGTGGCAGAATCGAACTGCCGACCTCTTGCGTGTGAAGCAAGCGCTCTAAACCGACTGAGCTAACGTCCCGTGGAGGACAAAGATAATTAAAACCGGGAAAAATTGCTGATGACTTAAGAGTCCCCGGCAAATAAAAAAGCATTCTTAATTTCCTGTTTCAAGACCAGGGTACTGAGGGCAGAATTTCGAAATGACAGTATTTTCAAAACTCATTTTTTCAAGCTTTGGACTCCAGATCATTCTGACCATGTTCCAGATGTCTTTGTCATTATGTAATGAGAAGGAGTTTTTGATATGCATTTTACCGTTTACATCAGCCCAGGCATAATTATCGCCATATCTTATGCCGGTTCCGTTATTCAGAAACATGCAATTATCGGCTGTTACGGTGTGGTTTGGAGAGCTGAAACCAAGTTCCAGTCCCTGCCCGCAGTTAGTGAATACACATCCGGTGAAGATGTGTGTTTTAGCAACCTCGTTTTGGCTGGAGAGGGCAGCACCTTCGTGAAAACAAGCTTCAAACCTGCAGTTTGTGACCGTGACCTCTCCTCCTTCATCTCCTCCTGAATCCAGTCCGTCGTCTTTTGCGAACATGAATGCCGTATTGTCTATAGCAGCGTCTGTTGCAATAAGGTACAAAGCATCGTTATCATTATCTTCAAAAATATAAGAGTCATCAGGGAAGTCAGTCAATACAGAATTGCGTAATGAAAGTTCTGAATAATTGATCTGACCTCCTGTCTTTGCACGCTGAACAAGGATTTCATCCAGTGTAAGGGTCGAATATTTAGGATAAAAGATCTGTCCGATATGATCCAGCATAAAGCAATGGTCAAGTGATAGTGTGCTGTTTTCTGTATAAAACAATGCCTGTCGCCCGGCATGACCCCATGCATAGTCATCCGAATCATGGTATCCGCTCTGGCAGAAAATGGTATAGTGTGCTTCAATGGACCCTCCTGATCCCTTTGTTATAAATCCGCCCCAATACTTTTCACTCCTGCTGCATGTAACAAACACAGGGTTCTCTGAAGTGCCCGAAAAAGTGACCGGACCGCTTAGATCAATATCAACTGCCTCATTTACAAGTATTACAGCTCCCTCATGCAGTGTCAGTGAACCTGATGAAGTAATCTCAAGGTGATCTGATATTCTAACCAGGCTGTTGGCAGGTATGACTGTCGGTGTGCTTATTGTACCCTTCAATTCAATAGGGGTAGTACTTATCAGGGTAAGGTTAGCGCTCTTTTGCTTTCCTCCGACGGTAAAATTAATATTTCCCGGTATTGAAGAAGCAGCAATGTTTACAGATCCAACTCCCTGTTTGATGTTGAACGTCCTACCTGACGAAGGTTGTTTTCCCCTGCAATAAACAGGTTTAATCACTCCCGACTCTCTGATATAAAAAATAAATGGGACCTTTATCAGGTCAGCATAATGTCGCGGGTAGAACATCTCAATATCCTCCTGGTCCAGAGCTACTGGTTCGAAAGGTTTGGGTATCCAGGCTTTTATACCCCATTCTGAATTTTCTCTCTCTTCTGTTTTCGTTGTAAAAAGGAAAGTATCATTTTCCTGTTGCAGATCTTCATAAATCAGTACCAACTCATAAAATCCATTTTCTGAAAACTTTACATAACCTCCATCAGGTAACCCGATGGTGTCATTGTTAAGTATCGCATAGCGAATGCCACCAGTTTCATTCTCCAGAGCAAAAGGCAGATAATAATCATGCTCTGTCTCCAGCTCCGATATGCCGATACATCCTTCCGGGGGTATGACATCATTGTTAACGCATCGGACAACGAAGACCATCAGGATCACACAAAATATCAGGTACTTAAGTCTCATAAATTTTTGCTTTGCTGAATATTAAGTTCCTGAAGGATCCATTCTCTTCTTTCCTTCATCATCTGTCTTTTCGAGGCGAGATTAGTAATAAAGAGGTCATAGTTGGTTTCATCAACATCATTTTTTGACTGATCTACTATTGCATCATTTTTATAAAATGCACCAATCTTTTCATAAGTGTCATCGAAAATGCTGTCAATAGTTGCAAGATCAATTTTCTCCATTACAATACGGAGTGTCTTGAGATACTCCTGATAAAGAACACTGTCCTTTGCAATTTTATAATCGAGGTCATCTTCGATGGAGAACAAAAGTATGGAACCAACGTCAGCAATTATGTCTTCCATGCTGTTATACACTCTTGTGCCAAAAACCGTACCGGTAGCCCAATCTCTGCCTATCTCATGTGGCTGGCTGGCAAAAATGTCATCAAGATCCCATGGGAAGACACCAAATATTTCATTGTTATTTTTGATTTTTGTATAAAAGATGACCTCATCAGTATAATCACCGTTTTTCAATAACAGGTCGATACTCAGCTTGGTAAAATACTGCTCCAGGTCAATGTAAACAGAAAGTGTATCATACATCTGCTGACCTGAGTATAATGGCAGGCTGGAGTATAACCTTTTAAAACGGTCACTATAATACTCTGTTGTATGCTGCGCACCCGGGCTAATGGAATAAGCTTTTTTCACATGATCATATCCGCGACGCAGAACAAATGATGCATTTTCCTTTTCAATAAAGTATTCAAAAGGATCTTCTATAAAAAAATATAACCCCTGAGTATGTCCGCAAAGACTTAACTCAGTAAAAAAGCTGCAAACAGGCCATAAACCGATCTCTTTATGCAAACCCGTGGCTATGCTGTTCTCAATATAGGTATAGTCATATACCATTGCCAGCAACTTGAATTCTTCAATCTCTTTAAAAGCCTCCTCTTCAGCACTGTAAACAGTGATTTTGCGATCCATATTAACACTAAATCCTTTGCGGGTAAAATTCAGAGTATTGTCTCCCCGAACCTCAAAGCGGTCTATCGTAAAGACATCACCGGCATAATGTAAAACCGGGATCGGTTCAGTAACCTCATACTGCAGCCCGCGACTGGCATTAATGAATTCCCGCTGTGCATCAGTGACAATAAAATTAAAGACCTCTTCGCCAGATTCAATGACTTCATAATGCTTCTTGCATGCTGTAACAGCCGATGCAGTTATCAGTAAGCAAAACATTGTATATTTCAGTCCCGTTTTCATTAAACCACCTGAATCATACTCTGATCACATACAAAGATAATCAGAAGACAATGCTAATATCACATCCGTTTGACTGAATGGCAACCGCTATTTCAATTTTTATTAACTTAACACTCTGAAAATAAAGTTATCAGGAAGTCTGTTTTTAGTAAACGTCGTTCTACTAAGATTATTCTGGCATGAAAAGGCTGATTCTTCCAATAATATTATCATTGTTGTTTACCTCATGCAGCACATTAAATAATATCTCAACGGCAGTTGAAGAAGATGAATTTATTATTACCAGGAAATTTGTTGGAGTATTTATAAGCTATCGTCATACTGGTCCAAAAAACTATGAGGGACCCAATCTTATCTGGATCAAGACTTCAATGGAAAACAGATATGGTAAAATTTCTGCCCTGGGAAAAACCTGTGAATTTAAATTAGGAGATAAGTTGTACCTGAGAAGAAAATTTTTTAATCCTGGTATGTCCGCAGGTTATTGGTTATACACAATTGAAAATGACTCAGCAGTATCATATAAAGCTACAGAACTTCAACATGACAAAAGAGTTTATGTAAAAACTCTGTTTTAAACTTAAATTGCCGTCCATAGAAGTGAACGGCAATTCCAGGCAGCTTCATAAAGCTTTAACTGCTAATATTCTATCCGGAAATCAGGATAATTGACAGGAGGAAAAGAAACTGACCTGACCTGTGCAACAAATCCGAAGCCGGGGCCATGCTTACACCACTCAAGAAAAGCATCCAGTTGCGCCTCCGTTCCCTCAGCTTCAATATATACGCTTCCATCAGGCATATTCTTAACATAGCCTGTAATACCCCTGCTTGTGGCCTCATTTACTGCACTCCACCTGAAGCCAACGCCCTGAACACGTCCTGTAACATGAATTTTATATTGCTTTATTGCTACCATTTCATTGAACCGGTGGATAAGCTCCAATATATGGTATATCCTTTTTAGGCCTCTTTAAAAGAAGGCTGATGTCAGCAGGCATTTTTGAAGCTGCCTTTGTCCCCGGGAATAAAGGCAAAACCTGAAAATTCTTCAGTTCAACGCTTCCAAAGACATCATAATCTTTATAGAGTCTGCTGTTGGCGGCAAATTCCGGATGAAGCTTATGGAGTTCCTCAGGAGAATCAAAACCAACAATACAGGTATCGTTCATAGCCGGACTCCACAGAATTGCCGGTAAAGCCCTTTTAGCACTCTTTAATGCGTACACATTGTTATCTATCTGTGCAAACTGAGGTTTGCTGAGTCTTTCACACAACATCACCCGTTGCCATACAAACAACATAGGCCTGTTGAAACGGGCATCGCCGGCCATGAGGTTATTGACAAAAACATGTCCTTCACGTTTATCTACATCAGGTCCTGTAGCAGGGTGCCATCCGAAATGATCTCCCACTGCGCTCCTCTCGCTGCGGCTTACACATGCAGTGCTGTTAACCAGTGTGTTCTGATACATCTTTACATCGCAACTATTGAGTATGTGTATGCCGAGCTCACAGTTTACAAAAACATTACCTGCACATATGGCACCTTTAGATATTTCAAAGAAGAATCCGCTTTCACTGGGCCATGTCTGCATATATGAAATGCCCCTGTCAATTATGCCAACTCCTTCAACCCAGTTATTCAAAAACTTTCCGTCTACATTGCCAACATCATACCATATTCCATTTGAAAAAGGAAGGTCTGTAACAAGGTTATCCTGGCAGGTAACACGATAGCATTGGTTGAATATCTTTACCGCAGCAGGATAATACCCTGAAATGTTTTCGATGTTGTTTCGTGTGAAAATATTTTTTTCAAGAAGGACATCTGAAGAGCTGAGGATATATATACCTTCTGTGCTGGTGTCACTTACCTTACAGTTTCTAATGGTCAGATGATCTCCTCTCAGGTATGCGGCAACACGAGAACAGAATGAGATTAAACAATGTTCAAGGGTTGTACCAGTCACGTCTTTGCCATGGTCAGATTCCGGAGAAATGCCTTCAGGATCCTTGCCATCCACTTCAATAGCCCTGTAAGCATACTGTGTAAATGTTAACCCTTTAATAACCGGCCCTTTGTGGTCTGTCACTTTACCGTGACACTCGCCATTAATACGATGAAGGCCAACATTATAGGCCGTTATTTCCACAAGTCTTCCTTTGGGATTTGTTCCAATGTAAACTAACCCTGCTTCATAATCTATATAGAACGAATTCTCGTCAACCTCACCTTCATATGCGGCAGACTGGAGAAATTTGCCATCAATGAATACCATGTCATCATTAAACCGATGCAATGGCGTCTGCTTTCCGCTACTGTTACGTTGCCACCAGTCTGCAGGTTCTTTTGGAAACAGATGGTCCCATTTTGTAATCCACAAACCATTACGAAGATCCATCCATTTGTCAGCCACAAAGGTTCCTTTTAAAACAGGCTGCTCATCCATATATGGCTGAATAGTTATGCCCTGGTTCAGAATAAGATCCCCGGTCCGGTAGGTGCCACCACGCATTATAATGACATCACCTGACTTTACTTTTTCTATTGCAGTTTCAATTGTTGTAGGTCCGGCCAGAGAAGTTCCTGCCGCATCTTTATTACCATCCGGCGCAACAAAGTATATTTCGCCCTGGGTTTCTGGCAGCTGCCATGTCTGA
>CAZGDJ010000025.1:15382-17087 GCA_964524635.1 uncultured Rikenella sp.
GGACCATATGGACCGCCTGAGGGTTGAGCTATCACAGAAACCGAAAGGAGAATCGCGCTCAGTACACTACAGCTTTTACTGCTTATAGAACTTATTCTGACCTGATGGTTATTTTTCATAATCATTCTTTATAAATCACCAACAATGTAATAAAAAAACATAGCCCTGTCAAGAACAGATTCTTGTCCTGTTCTTTTTTAATCTGCCATGATAAAATAATGCTACATCGTTGAGATGGCAATCAGAACTGCGAAAATATCAAAAAGTCCCAGAATGATGGCTATTATTCCCAGCCCTCTGCCCCACCATCTGGTTGGTTCCTTTCCTATCTTGGCCAGATTTATAAAGCCAAAGATTATTGAAAGAGCTCCAAGGGGTATTCCGGCAACTATAAAACCCAGAATGGATGTAAAAACACCAACTATCCCAAATCCCTCAATCTTTGCCGGTTCAATATTGGTTGAAGGAGTGTTTGCATTAACGATAGGATTTGTAGCTGTAAAATAACTGTTCTTGACTTCACCATTAAGTATTCTGATCTCAGAAACGACAGATTTTGAGATCATAATTATAGGTCCATCAGGCTTTCCACATTCCCTGTATTTGATATAATCCTGCCCCATCTCATCTATTATGACAGGAATACGGAGACCTGTCTTTAATACAAGAGTATCGCATCCGGTTTGCCGGTCTGCCAATACATTATCTGAAGTATGTGAAGAATATGATACCTGAGCAGACAACTCTCCGGTGACATTAATTACCGGGGGCATGTAGCTAAGATCCGTGGAGGCTGCAAGTGCCTTTACAAATTCAGCCTTTACGGGGAAGTAATCAGGCATTATTATTGGCAATTCAGGATTCCCGGGCATGACTGAATTCACATACTCAGTATTAGTATTCTGCACACCTTTTTCCGGGGTCCCAATAATTCGGAATGAAGAATTCCTTTTTCTGTTTGCCCTATGATTGACAGCATAAGAAACATTTTTTACTCTTTTATTTCTGATTACTTTGTGTCTGTTGCTGCTTCCATAAAAATCAGGACATTTTACTGCAGCTTTCTCAGAAACAGTGCATGAGGTCATGAGTAAAAGAGTGATTAAAATAATCCAGCTAATTGCCGATAGTTTCACTGCAAATTTCATTTGGTTAACTATGTGGTTAATAAATATATAAGCTTCTTTTCAGGAGTTGGGTATTAAGAATAAGTAATTCATCCCCACGATCCAGACAGCATCTCAAATATACAGAACTTCTTTTAAACTGACTGGTTTCTAAATAGTAAAGATGCTGATAATGAAAAGCGATACCTGAAAAGGAAGAAAAAGAATGACGGGATAATAAAAAACGTAAAACGGATAACTTTAATTTCTCCAGAATGACTTGGTGAAAATGGCAAACAGGGTGAATATTTCCAGACGTCCGACAAGCATTAAAACCATCATTGTCACCTTGGCAACAGGGGTGAAATGTGCGTAGTTGCCCATGTTAGCTGAGGCTCCCAATCCCGGACCGATGCCTGCCATAGAAGTAGCGCTGGCTCCTGCAGATTCCAAAACAGAAGTCCCTCCGATTATCATTATTATCATCCCGGCAAGGAATGTAATGACATATAGAAAGATAAAGGAGAGCATCAGGTAATTTGTGCTTTCAGTCACTATTTTGCCATTCAGCCTGATAGTATTGACTGCATTTGGATGCT
>CAZGDJ010000026.1:0-16994 GCA_964524635.1 uncultured Rikenella sp.
GCGGTGATATTTGCAAAGAGACGTATCATCAGAGCAAAAGGCTTTGAAAATAGTCCAATGATTTCAATGGGGATCATAATCGGAAGCAGCCAGAACGGCACCCCGGGTGCAGCAAAAACATGCTTCCAGTGAGATTTGTTTGCACTGAATTGTGTAATAAGAAAAGTAAATAATGCCAGTACAAAGGTTACATTCACATTGCCTGTCACGTTTGCACCAAAGGGGAATATGGGGATCAGGCCGAGAAGGTTATTTATCAGGATAAAGAAAAATACTGTCAGCAGGTAAGGCATGAATCGGGCATATTTTTTTTCCCCGATATTTGGTATAGCCACATCATCGCGAATGAAAAGCACCACCGGCTCAAGCAAACCCTGAAGCCCTTTTGGGGCACTTGTACCGCTCTTTTTATAGGATCTGGCAAAAGATAATACAAGCCATAAAAGCAATATTGAAGCAACCAGCATGCCGAAGACAGCCTTGGTAATTGAAAAATCGAGCGGAACATCACTTTTATCAATGGTACCGCCATGTTCAGGCATCCGCACTATTTTTCCTGCGAATTTGCCCTCATGCGCTATTCCATAACCTTCATATGTATGTCCGTGAGAAATATGACGGGAAGAAAAAGCATGCAGCCCGGTCTCTTTATCCCAAAGAATAACAGGAAGATACACTGCTATTGAACTGCCATCCTTTTTTGTTGCAATATGCCATTCATGTGAGTCAGCAACGTGTTCCGTTATAAATTCGCTCGCATTGAATGCCTCGCCTGACTTTTCTTTTTTCTCTTTTTCCTTTTTGTCTTTACCTGCGGCGGATACAGGCAAAGCTCCTGCCAGAAGACCGACCAAAAGGATACCAACATATAAATACTTCCCTTTCAAAGCGCCTTTTCTTTTAATTCGCTCTTTTTCAGAATACTTAGAAATGTGAAAACAACGAAAAATGTGAACATCAAATATAGAACAAAAAACAATAACACTGACGCCATTTCACGGTTTTTAAGACCAATAAAAAAAATCAGGGCAAGTACAAAAGACAACAACATTTTAACGCTGATAGCAGCAAGTGTCAGAATTACACTTTTTTCGGGACCCTTTCTGACTCCGGAAAGAAACATTAAAAGAACAATAAAAGAAATTAGTGTGAAGCCTGATAAAAGCGGGAATATGGTTCCGGGCAGGATAGCATCAGGAAAAATTCTCCGGATTATTATCAGTAGTACAAGGATCATTCCTGAGAACAGTAACAGATAAATGTAAGGTCTGAGTTTAGAGAAGGCTTTCATCTTATTGTTTTTTTAAAGCCTCCTTAATAATAAGCCACATTGCAGCTACGACACCAAGTAGTGATAAAATCACCGTAAATATGGGTTTTGTGTCTGCCCACTGATCAATTTTAACACCTCCCAGGGTGGTGGTAATAATTATTACCACCATCTGAATAGCTATGGTGCTGAATCTTGAATAGGCTGTCAGCCCTTCCTCTTCGTTACTTTTCTCCTTCTTTGGCTTTGGTTGCCGGGGTTGGATTGTCACCATCTTTCATTGTGCAGTTACCGGTGAAAAGAGCTCCCGGTTCTATTGAAAGCTTGCTTGTAATGATAGTACCCAGAATTTTTGAAGAACTTTTCAAGTTCAGTAGTTGGGAAACGCTTATTTTTCCGTCTACTATACCGGAAACTTCAGAGTTCTTGCATTCCACTTCTCCCTTAACCCGGCCTGTGGGGCCAATGACAACCTTCCCCTTAGTCACAAGATTACCAATCAGGGCACCGTCAATGCGGATGTCTCCGGTTGATTTAATATCACCGGTGATCTCGGTTCCGGGACTGATAAGGTTGATGGTTGTACCATCATCTACTTCATTTATTTTTGCCATTGTACTTAATATTTATTTGTCTCTTAGTTACATTAACACACAAATATATAAACTATTGCATAGTATGAAAAAAAGACAGCTATTTTGCTGTCTTTTTCTTTAAAATATTATTTCCTGACAGGGTCATAAGCCCACTTCAGCCACATACTGCCCCAGGTGAATCCACCGCCGAAGGCTGCAAGGATAAGGTTGTCTCCCTTTTTCAGCTGTTGTTCGAACTCCCAGATGCAAAGAGGAATGGTTGCAGCTGTAGTGTTTCCGTAATTCTGAATGTTAATCATCACCTTCTCCGGTGACAGTCCCATGCGTCTGCCCGTAGCGTCAATTATTCGCAGGTTTGCCTGGTGGGGTACAAGCCAGGCTATATCTTCAGCTTTCAGATTATTTTTTTCCATAATCTCAGCTGCAATATCAGCCATCTTTGACACAGCGAACTTAAATACAGTCTGTCCTTCCTGGTAAATGAAATGTTCGCGTGCATCAACTGTTTCATGTGACGCCGGTCTTACAGAACCTCCTGCTTTCTGGTAAAGATACTTTCTTCCTGATCCGTCAACCTTGAAAATATAGTCCATAATACCGTATTCTTCAGTAGCAGGTTCAAGGAGTACGGCACCGGCAGCGTCGCCAAAAAGTGTGCATGTGGTACGGTCAGTATAATCAGTTATTGATGACATTTTATCAGCACCGACTATGATGACTTTTTTATAGCGTCCTGTTTCCACATAGGCTGCTCCTGTCTGCAGGGCGAAAAGAAAACCTGAACAGGCTGCCCCCAAATCAAAGCTGAAGGCATTCTTAATTCCAACCTTATCAGAAATGATATTTGCTGTGGCAGGGAAAGCCACATCAGGCGTTATAGTCGCGCAGATGAGAAGATCTATTTCATCCGGTGATGTTCCGGTTTTTTCAAGAAGCCCTCTTACAGCCTGTTCTCCAAGGTCAGAAGTGCCCTTTCCCTCCCCCTTAAGTATTCTTCTCTCTTTTATCCCAACGCGCTGCATGATCCATTCATCAGTGGTATCCACCATGGTTGACAGTTCCTGGTTTGTAAGTCTGTATTCAGGCACCCAACCATTAATACCGGTTATTGCAGCTCTTATTTTGGTCATGCTCCGACAGCCTCTTTAATCTTACTAGCAAGGTCAGCATGAACAACCTTCTTGGTCTGGAGTACCATATTCATAATAGCCCTGCGATTTGATATTCCATGTCCTACGACAACATTTTCATTGATACCTACGACCGGAGTTCCGCCAACAACCTCAAAATTAAGCCTGTCAAAAAAGGAGTCTTTTATCCCTTTTGTCTTAGCAATGCCATAAAATTTCTCGGCCATTTTAAGGACAATATTTCCCACAAAACCGTCACACACGATTACATCGGTCATTTCGGATGTAAAGAGATGATGGCCTTCAATGTTGCCAATGAAATTTACGTCCGAACTTTCGCGCAGAAGCTCAAAGGCTGCCTTAACTGTTGCAGATCCTTTCGATTCTTCCCTGCCAATATTCAGGAGCCCCACAGAAGGGTATTCAATTCCGAAGATACTCTTTGCATATACTGTTCCGAGTACGGCATACTGGAGCATCACATCCGGTTTGCAGTCGGGATTTATTCCAACATCAAGTAAAACTGATGATCTTCCGTCAAGGTTTGGTATCAGGGCTACCAATGCAGGTCTGATAACGCCGGGAATTACGTTGACCGTATAGCTTGCCCCCACCATCATAGCACCTGTGTTTCCCGCACTGGCAAAGCCGTCAATAAGGCCGCTTTTCAGCATTTCATAGCCGACAGCAATTGAGGAATCCTTTTTCTGGGAAAATGCTTTGGCCGGATGGTCGGCCATTTCGATGACCTGGGTAGTGGGAACTATATCAAAAAGAGATGGCTCTACCTTCATTGAGGTGAGCTTTTTACTTATTGCATTAATATCACCGATTAAGACCAGTCTGTCTCCGGCAGGAAGCTGACTGAGAGCATCAACTGCACCTTCAATGACAGCATCGGGTGCGAAATCGCCCCCCATAACATCCAGTCCTATTCTCATATTTTAAGCTTTAACTCCTGCAGGGAAATCAGGCGCTGGCCTTCTTCTCGACAGCAAGTTTTCCTCTGTAGTAACCGCATTCAGGGCATACCCTGTGGTAGAGATGGGCTGATCCACAGTTGGGACAAGCAGTTACAGTAGGTGCAACAGCTTTATCATGCGTTCTGCGCTTGTCTCTTCTGGTGCTTGAGTGTTTGTGTTTTGGATTTGGCATCGCAATAAATATTTGATTCTAATTATTATCAGTCAGTTTTTTTAATTTATCCCAACGTGGGTCTGTTTTTTTCTCTCCGTCAACAAGATAATTCTTCATCCTGTTTATCATCTCAGGGTTACATGCATTGTTCCCCTTTTTATCTTCCGGATGTATCCTTTGTATCGGCAGGGCCAGATGGATGTATTCGTAAAAATACTGGCCAAGATCGATTTCATGTTCATCCAGAGGCATTGTTATCAAATCCGGGTCTTTTTCATCCCAATCCTTGCCCTGTTTTACAAATAGCTTGTTGGTGCAGGCTATCGGCAATGAAAATGGTTCAAGACAACGATCACAAATAACCTCTCCGGAGCCTTTTATCGTTATTGTAAGTTCAAGATGAGTGGAACGTCTTTCAAGTACGACATCAGCTCTCATCTTCCCCTTTTTGATCTCAGACTCCACAAACGCCTCAAAAAAGCTGTCTCCTATTTCAAAATCGTAGGTATATCTGCCCTCTTTGAGACCTGCGAGTGGTATAGAATACAACCCGGACATCATCCATTTTTCGGTTTGCAAAAATATAAATCCTCTTCCAATAAAAAAAATTATGAACAAAAAAGTAACATAACCGTTTTGCTTCGTTATTCACCGGCATCTTTCGTCCGTTAACCGGAAACCTTTACCCCTGCTTATATCCAGCACAATATATTTGCAGCATAAATCAATTTCAATCATGAAAGATAATCAAAGCAATCCGTTCAGTGGCCTGGCAAAATTCCTTATCGCTATCGGTCTTATGCTGCTAGCCGCAAAAACAGACATCCTCGGGCTCGGATCTCCATCAAACTATTTCACATGGGAGATGTTGCTTATGTTTTTCGGTTTGATCGCTCTTATGAATTTTGATCTTGTTGCCAGCATCCTTTTGTTTGCAGGGGGTTATTATTTTCTGATGCCGGAAATGACCGTGCAACTGTCACCTTTCTATAAACAAATCTACTGGCCTGCAGTTATTGTGCTGGTTGGCATAGCATTTATGCTTAAACCTCTTACTAATAGATTAAAACATAACTAAAATAAACGAATACAACATGGAAACGGTTAAAAACAAAATGGACAGATTTCCTGAGAACAGAAACAGGGTTCTTATAGGATTATTACTGGTTATTGCCGGTATGATTCTAATACTGAAAAAGACGACCATTCTCCCGGAACCGCTTGACAACTTTATCGACGATATTATATTCAGCTGGCAAATGCTGTTAATAATCATTGGTATTGTTACCCTTACAGGTTCAGGCAATAAAACCCCGGGGATTGTTCTTATTGCAGTTGGCGGATTCTTTATGATACCTCAGCTATTCAGTAACTTCTTCGAATCATTCAACTTCTTCTGGCCTGCTATCTTTATTGTAGTAGGAATAGTAATCCTCATCAACTCAAGACGATTAGGCGATGCAATCAGGCATACCTCAGACGAAAGCAAGGCAGACATGATTGATTACGTAAATGTATTCAGCGGAGCCGAGAGACAACTTATAACCGATAATTTTATGGGAGGCAAGGTGACATCAATATTCGGAGGCGGAGAAGTAGATCTAACAAGATCATCGCTTGCCCCGGGCAATAATGTCATTGAAATTACTTGTATATTTGGGGGAACGACATTGCTCGTACCCGAAAACTGGAATGTGATTATTGACTTAACGCCTATACTGGGAGGATTCACTGACGGACGTAAGATATCAGGTGACGTTTTAAAAGACACAACCAGATCATTAACAATAAAAGGAGTGGTTATTTTCGGTGGCGGGGAAATAAAGTGTCACAAATAGAAAATGAGGCATCCCGTATTTGAACAAAAATCCAGACTTATTATATGGTGGCTGGCCTGGCTTGTACTTATAGCCGGCCAGTCATTACTTATTCATTTTGTTTATGGCAGCAGCACCGGCGTATCAATAGCCGATGGTACGATTTCGATGCTTTTATTTGGTGCACTGGGACTGGCAATATGGTTTCCCCTGAGATATATGCAGAAAGGAGAAGATTCGACATTGAACACATTTGTCAATTTGATGCTTTCAGGTATTGTCACCGTTGTATTCTGGCTCTTCTTATCAAGATTCATTACCAGGTCAATTGCTTCAGACAAGGTAGCCTTTGATATGATGTGGCATTCCACTCTGATATTCAGGATTGCCACCGGGGTTCTTCTGTATTGCATGATCATTCTTGCCTATTATCTCTTCATAAGTGCCACAAGACTTGCCGAGAAAGCTGCCGGTCAGTCAAGGCTTGAATCATTGGTAAAGGAGGCTGAACTGAAGATGCTGAGATCACAGATCAATCCCCATTTTCTTTTTAACAGTCTTAATTCAATCAGTTCACTCACGCTGACTGACCCACTGAAAGCTCATGAAATGATTATAAAACTATCTGATTTCATGCGTTATTCTCTCACTTCAAGGGATGACAGCCTTGTCACCCTCAGGAATGAGATGAACAGCATGAGGCTATATCTTGATATAGAAAAAGTGCGTTTTCGTGAGCGTCTTAAAACAGAAGAATCTATCGATCCAGAATGCATGGATGCTCAGTTGCCGGGGTTGTTGCTTCAGCCTCTTTATGAAAACGCGGTTAAACACGGGGTGTATGAATCTATCAAGACTGTGGAAATAAATACTTCTGCCGTTAAAAAGGATGACAAGCTGGTTATTTCCATCTCAAATACCATTGACACAGATGCTGTGGTGACACCAAAAGGCACCGGCATAGGGCTTAAAAATGTTAAAAGCCGCCTTGAGCTCTTCTTTGCCGGTGAGGCCGTGTTGCTGGTAAGCAGGAAGGAAGACATTTTCTCTGTCTCTATCAGCCTTCCTTTTCAGGTTGCCCACCCACAATAAACCAGACAAGAAATGAAAACTATACGAGTACTGATTATAGAAGACGAAGCCCCGGCAAGGGATTTAATCCGATATATGCTGAAAGATCACCCTGAAGTAGTGATTATAGGTGAATGCGCTGACGGATTCTGCGGAGTCCGTGAGATAAAGGAGAAAAGACCCGATCTCATTTTCCTTGATATCCAGATGCCTAAATTAACAGGTTTCGAAATGCTTGAGGTGCTTGACGAAAGACCTGAAGTTATTTTTACTACTGCCTATGACCAGTACGCAATCAGGGCTTTTGAGCTTAATGTGATTGACTACCTCCTTAAACCGTTTTCCAAACCAAGATTCGACGAAGCTCTTGTCAAGGCAGTAAACCGTATTGGAAAAGGTGAAAAAGAAACTGACAAAATTGAAAAGCTTATTACCGCCACCAGCGAAGCGGAAGGCATGCTTACCAGGATTGTTTTCAGAAAAGGAGCAGGTATTAAAATAATTCCACTGAATCTCATTTCACACTTCGCAGCTGAGGATGATTATGTAATGATTTATTACAATGAAGGCAAGGCGCTTAAAACAAAGACAATGAAGTACTATGAAGAACACCTCCCTCCGGAGCTATTTATGCGCGTACACAGATCATTTATTGTAAACATTGAGCAAATAAACAAGCTCGAGCCTTATAGCAAAGATAATTATGTGGCTGTACTTAAATCGGGAGAAAAAATACCAGTCAGCCGGACAGGATATAAATCATTGAGGGAAAAACTAAATTTTTAGTCCCTTTCTTTCAGTCTGTTGCATCTGGGATATCTCTTAAGACCTGTTAAACCCGCTCTGTACCTCCTGAAAATGAAACGTGGCACCGGATCATAGCCATGAGTCCCACCCGGCCGGCAACGTAATATCCGGTCAGTGGCCAGTATGAAGCCCAACAGGGGTCCGTGTAACCTGAGGGCATCAACAGCGTATTGCGAGCATGTTGGGATATGACGGCATGACGGCGGGGTAAGGGGTGAAATAAACCAGCGGTAAAAATAAACCGGGATGAGAAGTAAAAAAGATAATATCTTTGCGATTGCCTTAACCATCACCGGCAAAGATAAGGCGAATTAGCCTGACAAAATGACTGTATATTTAAACAAATTCGGGATGGCACCGGTTTTGTAAAGAAAAAGGAAACTTAAGGGAGGACATACAATGGACGGGATGTTTATGTACAATGGAACCTACTGGATTATTTTTATAGCCTTCATGCTTCTCAGCTGGCTGGTCAGTAACAGGCTTAAGGCAAAATTCAGGAAATACTCAAAGGTTCCTACCGACAATGGCATGACAGGGCGCGAAGTGGCTGAAAAGATGCTTCGTGACAACGGAATATCTGATGTGACCGTGCTGTCTGTTCAGGGAGAACTGACAGATCACTATAATCCTGCCAAAAAAACGATCAACTTGAGCAGCGGAGTCTATTCAGGGGCAAGCATCGCAGCAGCAGCAGTTGCCGCACACGAGACAGGACATGCGATTCAGCATGCAAGGGCTTACGCATGGCTGAACTTCAGATCGAAGGTGGTACCGGTGGTCAGCCTTGCCTCCAATTGGGTTCAGTGGGTGTTACTGGCAGGGATTATTCTTTTGAACAGAAGACCTGAAGTGCTTCTTATTGGAATTGTACTCTTTGCTGTCACAACTCTTTTTAGCTTTATAACTCTTCCGGTTGAAATAAATGCCTCAAAAAGAGCTCTTGCATGGCTTTCAAATGCCGGCATCACAAGTAGCGGAACATATGGAAAGGCACAGGACGCTTTGAAATGGGCAGCATACACTTATATTGTTGCAGCGCTCGGATCACTGGCAACTCTGATATATTACATCATGATGTTCCTCGGAGCCAGGGAGAGGTAAAGATTACCTCCCTTCAACATAAAGAAACCGGGTCCTTTTTACAAGGTATCTTATCACACCCCAGAAAATCAAAGCTGCAACAAGTAAGCTTAAATATAGCGGTTCAATATAAACACGTCCGGTTACAGCCAGATTACGTGCAACATCCAGCATGGCGAATACTATAAAGACATTCGCAATACTGTTGTATTCACGCTTAAGAACATTCCGGAAAGAAAAAGGAAGAGACCAGGGTTTATAATTTTTGAAATTGGGAATAACTGATTTTACCCTGAAAGCCCAGTTATCATATTCTTCTCCAAACTTACGGCGGAGAAACTGTTCTTCGGCAAATATTATCCTTTCATAGTATAGCCAGTAAGCAAGAATAAAAATGATTACACACCAGACTGATCTCAGGAAAAGAACTGGTCCGAGCCACATTAAAAAATTCCCTGCATAAAGAGGATGACGAATTATTGAATAAATGCCGGTTGTATTCAGTTCATCGGCCATCTGATCCAAGACATTCCTGCCTGAAGTATTTCTTGGTACATGCCCCACAGTGTATGATCTTATCAGTTCTCCGATTATCGAAACAATGACACAAATCAGCTCCCAGGTAAAATTGAAAAAAATCACACTTCTGTTTGCTATAAAAAGATAAACTACTGCCAGCACTATCACAGTTACCGGCAACCAGCTTCTTCTTCTGAAAAGCCAGTTTCCTGATTTCTCAAGTTCATGGACAAGTGACATACATACGACGTTGATGCCGTAAATGTATGAAATTTTCAGAAACTATATTTAACCCTGAGATACCCAAGGTTCATTCTTGTGTCGAAGCCTGCAAAGGTGCCCTTAAAGTGTTGCCAGATAAAAGAAAAATCAAAGTTCTCGGCCAACGAGAAATCAACTGAAGGTCCCATAAAATAGCCTTTAAGATCAGGATACCACATTGCAGAACCTGAAATATTGAGAAGGGGCATAGGTGCATAAGTAATCTGCCCCATTGCGGTGAAACTTGAAAATGCCAGTTGACTTGCAGAGAGACCCCCTTCATACAATTTTGAGAATAAAGTGGGTGGAAGAGGATTATTGCAGTACATCACTTGTGTGACTGCTGTGATCTTATCGCCAAAACTTTTATCCACTCCAAGAGTAATTAAACCCGTGCCATCATTCAGACCTTTGCTTTCAAAAGGCTGGAACCAGGAGCCCTCGCCTCGGATCGAAAATGATCCTATGGCGCCAGACCAGCCAGCTCCGGCAACAAAACTATCTTCATTTGTCTCTCCGGCAAGCAATTGTATATCAGTGTTAAAAACGCTGAACCTGTAAAGTGCCGCAGCGGTGATATTGCCCTCGTGATCAACTTTAAGGGCCACCTCAGCGGCTGATGACGGAGTAGCTGAATAAACAACCCTTAATGCATCACTGCCTGGTCTTTCAACATAATCAAAGTCAAAAAAAGAGTATGTGTTGAAAATATCGTTCGGGTTCCATACTAGTGACTGGCTCCAGTTTATTCTCTGGCGGCCTGCTGTAACCTGGAACTTTCCTGATGTGAATTCTATCCATCCCCTGTCAATCATTGTGTTGAAAATGAATTTATCCTCATCAAAAATATTCCATGAAAGATGTGCCCATCCGGGGTCTTCGTCAAGTGTCTCATGATAAAAACTATTCATACTGGTAACATCCCACATATAGATCAGCCTGCTTCTCAACTCTAGAGCGAAGGTAAATTTACTACCGGCATAAGCTTTCATATTCAAACGATTATGAAGCATGCTGGTATTTGTCCATGGATCGCTGACAGTATCAAAAATCGCATTGTGCAGTAAGCTGGTATAACCTCCGATGGTTAGCGCCTTTTCTTTTTCCTGTGGAAAGACAAAGGTTGCAGAAAGTACAGACAGAGCCGTAATTAAAACAACTCTTTTCATTATTTGCCATTAACTCTTTCGTCTGACACTATACGCCCATCTTCAAGGGTAATAACTCTTCGGGCTCTTTTCATTACCCTTACATCGTGTGTTGAAAAAATGAAGGTCATTTTCTCTTCCCGGTTAAGCTTTTCCATTATGTCAAGCAGTGTTTCCGCTGACTTTGTGTCAAGGTTTGCAGTAGGTTCATCGGCAAGGATAAACTCAGGATGCGTTGCCAGGGCCCGTGCCACAGCCACTCTCTGCTGCTGGCCTCCCGACAGTTGTGCCGGCCTGCTTTTATGACGATCTGAAAGACCAACCGAATTGAGCAATTCTTCAGTGCGGGCAATTCGCTTTTCCTTTGGCCACTTCTGAAGGTTCATGATGAAACTGACATTTTCCGCAGCAGTAAGTACCGGGATAAGATTATAAGACTGAAAAACGAACCCGACATGCTCCATCCTGAAGTCGATAAGCTCTGAGGGACGCAGCTCTGACAGGCGATGCCCGGCAATAAGTATTTCCCCTCCGGTTGGCTGATCAAGTCCCCCGATAAGATTTAACAGTGTCGTTTTACCTGACCCGGAAGGCCCGACAATTACTGCAAAGTCTCCCTTCTCAAAGCTGAGAGTAACGCCATTAACGGCTTTAACTTCTACCTCCGTATCATGATAAACTTTATGTACATCGTTGATCTCTACTACTTTCATGACTGTATGTTTAATTTATTGTTTGAAAACATGCTACCCCCTTTCATATTTCCCCCAAGGGGGAAAGACTTCTATTCTACCCCTTCCCCCGTGGGGGAAAGCCTGCCCCGCTTTAGCGGGGGCCGGGAAGGGGGTACTGGATTATAAGAAATTTGGTCATATAATTCTTCGTATAACAGGATTTTCTATTCACCCCTGATTGCCTCCACCGGGTTTAATTTCAGAGCCTTGCGCGCAGGATACACAGAAGAGAGGATACCTGTCAGGACAATAAGGATAGTGGTTGTCACAAAAAACTCAGTATCAATTGTGGGAAAGAGGTGTGCGGAATAGCCAAGAGCTTCCATACCTTCGGAGTATTTTACCAGGTTGATCCCCGTTCTTCCTGTGATTGCAATAACCACTTCACTCAGCGCCATGCCTGCAAATCCGCCTACGATGGAAAGAAATACCGATTCAAGCATTATCATAATGAAGATTTTCAGGCGGTTCATACCTATTGCTGCAAGCATGCCAAGCTCACGCGTTCTTTCAAGTACGGCCATGAGCATGGTGTTTACAATTCCGAATGCCAGCGCAGCAAGTATTAAAACCATGAAGACCGAATAGATCTGGTTCATGAAGTCTGTCATCATGGCCAGGTCCGGCTGTATCTCCTTCCAGTTCATTACCTCATAATCAGGAAGCGCCTCCCTGATGACGGGAGTAATTTCATTGGTAAGGTCATTATCTTCAAGCCTTGCAATGATCCTGTGATAATTACCTTCACTTGTTCCGGTAAGAACACGAAGCTCATCAATGGGAACAAACACCGAAAACTCTTCAAACATATCGTTGTTTGTTCTGAATATACCGCTTATCCTGAAGTTTGCACCGATCTGATCATTATTTGAATCAATAAATGAAAGGATGATCTTTGAACCCTCCCTGTATGACCATGCAGCCTCCTTAATAATCCAGGAATACTTTTTCTGTTCCCTCGGGGTAAGCAACCTGCTGCATGCCTCAGTAAACTTTTTATCAGAAACAAACCTCTGATTAAATAATGGGTCAAGCTTAGCAACCACATCTGCCGGAACTTTTTTCTCTTCAAGTGCTACGGCGGCCTCCGGAGTGAGAATATACCTGATGATATTCAGTTCTTTTGCCAGCTTCTCACCTATAAATGCCGTATTGTACCTGGTGCCTGATTCAAAGTAGCTTCCTGTCCCGGGTATAAGCTTTTCAGAAAGTGAGAACATCTGCTTTTCTCTTTCAATGTCAATACCATTTATCTCAATCCCCGTGCTTTTTGAGGCGGTAGACGCAATTCCCCTGACAATAATCCTGCCTGTGACATCAGTAACGCCCTCCGTATTTTTCAGTATATCAAATACTTTCAGGGGGTCCTCTATTATGTTCTGAACGTCAGCGCTGCTCCTGAAGTTTTTATTGTTAACCTGTATATGTGACAGCTCTTCATTAACTGCAGAATCGATTCTCTGAACCACTGAACTGTTGATGGCCGCCATTGAAAAGACGCCGGCAAACACACCAACCGCTATAGCTGCGATTACCGTAAAGCTTCTCGTCCTGTTTCTCCAGACATTCTTCCATGCAATTGATACTATCATTTTATTGTCTTTTAGGCTCTAAGTGCGTTTATTACGTTGATCTTAAATATTTTGCGAATACTAAAGATTATCGCAATCAGGAGTATTATCAATACAACAACTACCTGCCATATGTAAAACATATCTGGTAACATAGTTGGCATGACCGGATCAAAGCCATAGTCTTCATACATCTGGCCAATCTGGCCTGTAAGCCTGAGAGGGTGGTAGTGACCGTAAAAGACCAGGGGCAATGAAGCAATAATGCCTGCGATAACACCGAGCAAGCCAATAAGAAACATTTCAAGAGAGACGATTTTTGCCAGTTTTCCCTTTTGCATCCCTATTGAAACGAGCATTCCAAACTCTCTCTTTCTTTCAGCCATCATCATAAGCACAGTGCCGAACACGCCAAAAGCAATTACCAGATAGAGTACATATATCATTATCATTCCGCTTTTACTGTCAGCCTCCATCTGATTGACCAGTAAGGCATTCAGTTCCTGCCATTTCTTAACAGAAATATCTTCGGGCAAATTCTTTTTCAGCCTTTCCGCGGTTTTGTGCACATTATTGTCATCGTTTCTTGCTATGCTCAAAATGGCAGAGGTTGCCATTCCCGGAGCACCAAAAAGATCTCTTGCCGTATTAATGGGGAGATAAACAATAATGTTGTCAATATCAGGTGCAGGCAGCCTGACAATGCCCCTGACCGCATATTTGCCGGCAGCTGTCGTTCCATGAAAGCCCTGGCCTAAAAGGACAATTGTGTCACCTATCCCCAGGCTTAAGTAATCTGACAATCCGGCTCCGATAATAACACCGGAGGTGTCACTGTCAGACAGATATCCGTTGCTGAATGATGCATGCTTCCTGATGAGGGGCAAAACAGCAACTGTGTCTTTGTCACTGATATCCAGATCGAGCCTGAGTCTCTGTTCACTGGTAAAAGTCTCATTCTTAAAAACATCAAGCAGCTTTTTTGTACGGTCAGAAACGGGTTCACTTTTAAGTGATTCAACGACATCAGGAGAAAGCTTATATTTAACCAGTCTGTTACGTATATTCATGACTCTGTCTTCGCCTTCCGGATCCACTCCTATTACCATTACCCCCTGGGTTCGGCTACCGGCAGCTGCCAGGGCAAAAGATTCAAGCCGCGGAATTACCGCAGTTACATTGGGATCTTCTTCAACTGATTTAAAAAGAGAGTAATCAGCCGGAAAACTGTTATCAAGTATGGGCTCATCAAAATAATTCTTGTTCTGAAGCTGAACATAGCCGGTGTACGATTCAATGACGTCCTTGAACAGCTTGTCATAAGTGCCGAGCTGGAATGACCGGGCTACCAGGGCGAAGAAAATGGCAAAGAAGACAGATGCAGCCGTTATAAGTGTCCTTCTTTTATTACGCCACAGATTTCTCCAGGCCAGTTGATAATCTTTCATTACCGAAATCTTTTATGTTTAACTGTTACCTGATACTCTTCATATTCTGCTGAGAGAAAAAGCTTTCTTCCATCTTGACATTGAACTTCATTTCAACTATCGTGAGTATTGTTTTGTTGCCTTCCTCCTCTGCCGGTATCAGTTCAATATGAGTGGGAAGAAGCCTGCCGTCAAGAACACTGAACCCCGAGGCTATTTCTGTTCTTACCAGGTAGCTGTCCTCATCGTATAACTCAGCCTTTACTAACATAAACTCCTTCTTGTCAACCCACCACAACTGATGGCCCCAGAGTATGCCGGCATTCTCTTTTGCCACGAGTTTAACCTTATAGCACACTTTACCGTCAATTTCTTCCTCTCCTTCGAGCGAATGTTCATAGTCATCAACAACAGATGACTCATTCAGAATGTCATCATTGGTATAGTCAGATCCCATCCAGCCCTGTGACATCATTGACGGGGGCAGCTTAATCATCCTGTTGATTGAAGGATTCCAGCTCCACATCTCGTTTTTTCTTTTCAGGAAAGTCTGGCCTTTATCACGCGCGGGGGCAGTGATAAGAGCAAGTGAATAATCATCACCCATTGACCATGACTTTATCTCCACTGTCCTCTGCCATGTAGGTCTGACAATGGTCATTGACATCCTGCTGAAACCTGATTCCTCACCGTTCCACTTTTCATCAGCTTTTTTTACAATGTCATAAGCGGTAAGCTTCTGCCCTGAAGCAGGAAGAACAGCGATGCCTATAAGAACTATGTTGGCTGCAGTTAATAAGACTTTTTTCATTTTTACCTGTATTTCATAATTATTGCATCTATTGTTTTTTCATAAAGATCATCCGGGTACATCTCTTCGGCAAAAAGCATCGTAATTGCGAAACCCTTTATAGTGTTAATGAACATCAGCATATCTATCATGGCATCTTTCTCGCTTTTTGAATTGTCCTTATTTTTAAAATAGCCGGCTATCTGCATCGACATATTTTCTGAGAATTCTTTGAAAGAAGTCCCTCCGTGAATAGCTTTTCCCATACCCTCGTTAAGTATCCTTTCATATACACCCCTCTGCAACATGATGCCGGTAATGAGCCTCCAGAACTGACGCTTTTCCTTTAAAATACTGAATACCTTACGAATGAAAAATTCAAACTCGTCTTCGCTAAGTTGGCCGTCATGGTCAGGGTCAAATGACTGATAGATTTCATTTGCAGAACGGATGACTATTTCACTTAGGAGTTCTTCCTTGCTTTTAAAGTAATTATACATGAGCCCTTTTGAGATACCTGCATGCCTCGCAATGTGATTTATTGTTGTAGCATGAAACCCCACCTCGGAAAAGTGCTCCAGGGCCACATTCATTATCAGGGTTTTCTTTTCCTCCCTTATTTCTTCAAATTGTAAAGCTGTTCTGGGTGACATAATCCTTTGACTAAACGTTCATTCATTAATAGAGTTATTAAAAAACCGTCTTTATGATTGAACGGTTGGTCAAAGATAAGGCGGGAAAATTAATTTGTCAATAGTTTTTAAAAATTTCTTTTTCTGACCTCCTTTTAAAGATAAACCAGGACTTTGTATATTATTGTTTTGCAGTGCTTTACTTATAATCAGACGGAAGTATCTAAAATCCTTCAATCATATTTATGAGTTTTTGTCTCTCAGTTTCACCCTCCGCTTTCTTTAGAATTTCTGACAACCATGTGCCGTACATCGGGTTTGGAAGAATGATATATTTGGTTCCGAACATATCTTTACGAGAATTGACATCTCCAATGCCAGAACCATCAGGGCGTTTTTCAAAAACACCATCAAGATCCGCAAGATTGTCACCAATCAGGAGGACTATCTCATGGGTTTTAGTAATCTCTTCCCTCCTTGCCACCTTTGATGATGTGTTTTCCTTTAACAACATGTGTTCACGATCGGTATAAGGAAAACCTGCCTCGGTCATATTTTTAAGTGTAGCCTCAAGCTCTGTTGTCTTTCGGTTTGAGACATAAAAAACCTCCACGCCAAGAGAATCAGCAAACCTGGTAAATTCCACAGCTCCTGGCAGAGGCTCTGCGCTTGCCATCTGAACCCAGGTGTTCCAGTCAGTATCATTAAATGCCTTGTTCTTTTGAACCTGCCACCCCTGAAAAGGGCTGTTGTCAAGTACTGTTTCATCTATATCCAGAACAACTGCAAAAGGCTTATCCCTGCCTGCAACAGCAACATTCTGCACAAGTGCTGTTTCCGCATTATGATAGCACTGCAGACAGAGTGCTTTCATTTCAGCTGATTTCTGGTACCATAATGTCGCAAGAACAAGCTGATCCTGTGTTTCTGCTTCAGGCAGATTTGTTGTTTTCACTCCGGCACATGCTGTCATAAAGATCAGCATAACTGCTGTCAATGCT
>CAZGDJ010000027.1:0-10991 GCA_964524635.1 uncultured Rikenella sp.
TGGTAAGCCTGAAAGGGCTGAGAAAGCAGTATGGGCAATCGGATGGACCAACTCCATACTTATGGGTCTGATAGGAGCTATCCTTGTATTATGGCCTGAGCCCTTCATGAGGTTCTTCATTGATGATGAGGCTGTCATAGCTTCGGGCCGTATGGCACTCAGGATTATGAGCGCAGGATTCATTTCATATGCACTGGGAATGGTAATTATTGGAGCAATAAATGGTGCCGGTGATACATTTACCCCAACAAAAATATTCCTGTTCGTATTCTGGATGGTTGAAATACCTCTGGCCTGGCTTCTTGCAATTCCTGCAGGTCTTGACCAGTATGGGGTATATTATGCCATTGTATTCAGCGAGACTCTGCTGACAGTTACATCATTTCTTATCTTCAGGAGGGGGAAATGGAAACTCAGGAAAGTCTGATGCCTGAATCAGATAAAGAATAAAGCTACTCCAAGCACACTTATTACTGCACCAATAACCTCAACTGGTGTAACTTTTTCTTTATTCATCCAGACTGAGGGTGCAAGTATAAGAATAGGAGTAATAGACATAATGGTGGAAGCTATGCCCGCTTCAGTATATTTAACTGAAACAAGTGAAAAAGATATTCCAAGAAAGGGACCAAAGAAAGCTCCAAGCACCAGTGCCTTCATGGCAGGGATATTCTTAAGAGAGTCTCTGACTATAAACCACTTTTGCAGAAAAGTGATAATGAATACAAAGCCTGCTATACCTGCAATTATCCTTATCTGGGTTGAGGCAAACGGATCATATCCTCTCATCCCGTACTTACTTAGAACAAGTCCCAATGCCTGCCCGAACGCTCCGATAAAAGCATACAGCACGCCCCTGGGAGCCAGTTTCATCGTAAGCTTTTCTCCTTTTACAGGTTTATTAAAAATTGCAAGCGCAATCCCGGCTATAACAACTATCATACCGGCAAGCTGAATCAATTCAAGTGACTCATCAAGAATGATAAAACCAAAAAATACTGCCATAGGTGGCACGGCTGTCATTATCAGCTGAGCAAACCTTGAACCTATAACCGCATAAGATTTGAAAAGGAAATAATCACCAAGTACCAACCCTATTATTCCTGACAGACCAAGCCATAACCAGTTGAAGCCTGTTGCATCAGCCGGTATGAAATGACCCCTGGTGATTACAGTATATATTCCTATGAAAAAGAAAGCAAGTATTAGTCTCAGAATGTTTACTGCCAGTGATCCAATTTTGCGGCTTGCTGATTCAAATGCCAATGCTGTTACAGTCCAGAATACTGCTACCCCGATTGCAGCAAACTCGCCCAGATGACTGTTGATGTAGTCCATTCTAAAAATTTTGGTTTTAAGCGTCCAAAAGTATACAAACAAAATGAGAGATTTTTCTTCAGCTTTATATTTTGATTTTATTTCACTTAAAACACAGAGGTGTCCTGAATTCTTCCTAATTTTGATAAAACCACAAAACGAAAACCTATGGACGCAAAAACTAAAGCCATCATCTCGCATCTGTTTGGTATAGGATGGCTAATAGCCCTTATTATAAATATGAATAATAAGGAAGAGTATGCAAGCTATTATATACGTCAGAATTTAGGATTGATAATAATTGCTTTTGCTCTTGGCATTCTTGGTAATATTCCAATCCTGGGCTGGATTATCGGTGGATTAGGAGGAATAATGTTGTTTGTTTTCTGGCTTCTGAGCCTTATCTCATCCATTCAGGGGGAAATGAAACCTATACCTTGGTTAGGGGGCTTGTTCCAGGATTGGTTCAAAGCATTCTGAATTGTTCGCTCTTGGGATTTACCATTTTTTAAATGGTTTCTCTGACAGCATCGAATTGTTGTATTTCGCAATACGTGTGACTTCTTTGCCTAACCATTCAGGTCTGGAGAATTGCTCATCTTCAGACTGAAGTTCAATTTCTGCGACCACAAGCCCTTCATTATCCCCATGAAAAACATCTACTTCAAAAGTGTGTTTGCCGCAGGGCACCAGGTACCTCGTTTTTTCAATGACACTACCGGCACACAACTTAAGCAACTCTTCAGCTTCATTTAATGGAATTTCCTTTTCCCATTCATATCTGGTAATCCCTGAAGCATTTGGACTCCCCTTGATAGTTATAAATGCCTTGCTGGCAGATGTCCTTATTCTTACAGTCCGCTCAGGTTGTGTGCTCAGGTATGCCTGTTTTATCGATAAATACGGATTGGCTTTCTGATAGAAATCACCTTTAACAAGAAACTTCCTTTCTATCTCTTTTGACATGGTCCGAATATATTTTAGCGGTTAGTAGTCATTTCTGTTCTACTGACCACTATTTAACTCAAAAATGCTTAAACTGCTTACTTCTGTTTCTGTATCATAAAAGTATAATTTATTACCATAAGAGTGATCAGTTATCTTTATAACATAATTACAGGGTCTTGCTAATTTTCGGTTTTAATCTCGTCATGCTTGTCAGCTTCTTTGTCAGAAAGAATTGAAATAAAAGTGTTACATAAACACTAATCCTTTTGTTCTGCATGTTTTTTGTGACAATATTGTTAGATATTTGCATTTTGAATCGGGTATATGCTATTGAATAAGAAATCAGCGATTGTTTTGGTTGCCCTGGCGCCAATGCTGTTTATTTTCAAGGCTATCCTTTTCCCTGGACAAGAAAGATCTACCGGTACGCCTTCTATTGATTGACTCCATTGATTACACAATCTGATATACTGCGCAGCTTTAAACCTATCTCTCTTGATGAGATGGATAGTGTGAAACTGATGAACAGAATTGATTCCAAGTTTGTTCTGCCGGTTACCAGGCTAACCACTTTACTTCATGACATTTCTAATGAATACAAGGTACTTGAAATAAATCTCAAAAGAGAATTTAACTATAGCACTGTCTATCTTGATACTTCTGATTATCTGTTTTATAATCAACATCTGACAGGTAAAATGGGACGGTATAAAGTAAGGGTCAGAACGTACGAGGCAAATAATCTGACATATCTTGAAGTTAAGTACAAGTCCAATAAAGGGAGAACCTCAAAGACAAGGATCAGGAAGAAGGGCACTTTAACCATTGGTGATGCTGAATCACAAAAATTTCTCAGACAAAGTATAGGGGCAGAGATAGACTCTCTCAGCCCTGTCATAACCAGCCTTTTTACACGGATAACCTTAGTAAACCTTTCGTCATCAGAGCGTGTCACTGTTGATTACAATGTGGCCTATTCAAATAATGATGGCAAAAGAATAGATCTTCCTTACCTGGCAATCGTCGAAATAAAAAGAAACAAGTCGACGGGTTTATCACCTGTTTCTAAAAATCTCAAAGAGATCATGATACGCCAGACTGGTTTCAGTAAGTACTGCATCGGAGTATCTTTGATAAACAATATCACCCGCAGTAACTCTTTTAAACCAAAGCTTCTAATGTTAAATAAAATAAAGGATGAATGCATTAAGCATGATGTTGCCACAGGGCAATATTGAATTCGCAGGCATGGAAATAATTAATCCTGCTGATTTTCTAGAACTCGTTGTAAGGTTCGGTCTTAATTTCGGAGTTATAATGCTTCTTGTCCGTTGGCTTTATTATTCCGGGACAAAAAGAAAGGATTATCTGTTTACCTATATTTTAATCTCCTGCGTGATATTCCTTCTTTGCTACCTTCTTGAGAATGTTAAACTTCAGATAGGGTTCGCACTCGGATTGTTTGCAATATTTGGCATAATACGTTACAGGACTCATTCTATTGCAATCAAGGAGATGACTTATCTCTTCCTGGTAATTGGAGTATCGGTAATAAATGCCCTCACTAACAAAAAGACCAGCATAACTGAAGTATTGTTTACCAATGCAGCAATAGTTATTGTAACCTATTGCCTCGAGAAAGTATGGCTTCTAAAGAGTATAGCTGTTAAACTGATTACATATGAGAAGATTGATCTTATCAAACCTGAGAAACATGATATGCTTATTGCTGATCTTAAGGAAAGAACAGGTCTTACAAATATTAAAAGGGTAGAAATTGGTGAGATAAACTTTCTTAAGGATACCTGCAAATTGAAAGTCTTTTTTGAAGTAAACGGCAAAAATGAGAATCAGGTAGACCAGAGTGATTCTTTTAAAGATGATGATGATGATGATGATGAATAGAAGAATAACAGCAATCCTGATTTTGTTTTTCCTAACTGTTGCAGTTAAAGGACAGGATACTGATTTTGGTGCCTGGTATGAGCTGAAAGCGGATTATAAAATCATAAAGGGTCTCAGAGTTGATTTCGAAGGCAGTTTGAGAACAGATCAGAATGCTTCTCATATTGAAACTTTCTATTTTGAACCTGGACTCAGGTACAAGGTAAATGATTATTTTTCAGCCGGTCTGTATTATCGTTTCATTGAACAGAGAGAGGATGATGAAGAATTCTATCCCCGTCACAGATATTTCATGCAGATGAAAGGAAGCTTGCCGGTTGGAAGATTTACACTTTCAGCCAGATACAGGTTACAGACCCAGATAAAAACCTATATTGAGAGAGCAGAGGATGAATTGCCGGCCTGGTACAACAGATACAGGCTTGAACTGGATTATGATATTGCCGGCCTTCCACTTAGACCTTATGCATCAGCGGAAGCTTACACCCGGATCTTTCTATCAAATGATATTCCCATTGAGAAGATGAGATATATTTTCGGCCTTGATTATACATTTAATAAAAACCATACGTTTGGCATTTCTTATATATTCAACACCAGCAAGATCACTAAACCTGCCAAAATGAATATTGTTGCGGTAAGCTATGGCATTAAACTATAACCCAAATATGCAGAGCACATACAGGTAAAACCTGGACAAAAACTGATATAGTTCTTAATAATAAAAAGGGCAATGAATTGTACGCTATTTGCCTTCCATCTTATTGAGTAAAGCTTCGGCTTCGTGCATTGTTGATACTTCATCAGCGGTATAGCCAACCGTTTTTGAGGTACGTTGCCACTGGTTTCCCGCTATTGAACCCTTAACAACTCTTACCACGTGACCCATCCCCATTTCCTTAAGGCTTTTCATACAACCCTGCATAACCATTCGCCCATCTTCAGTAGTCGGAACAAATTCAGAAATCTCTGAAATTACCCCAAAGCCAGGCTTAAGTTTCCTTGCTTCATCAATAACATTTGCAGCACCTTTCTTAATTTCATCTTCAGCCATCCGGCCTTTGAAAGATACATACAAACGGTTTTTCCCAACGTCAGATTTGTTGTTGTACATGACTAAACTAATTTGGTTACTTTCACTAAGTTATGCTAAAAAATGGTCGACACAAAAATTTTTTGCCTTGCTGTAGTGTTTCTGCCTGGTTACAGTTAAACAGACGTGCTTTTTGATTGTTATATGATAAAATCGGAATTATGAAAAGTGAAGGAATCTCAAAGAATGTCGACGAATATATAAAAGGCTGTCCTGCAGCTTTGCAAAAGAGATTAAATGAAATACGAAATGCCATATTGAAAGCTGCTCCGGGAGCCGAGGAGAGAATAAGCTATCAGATGCCTGCTTATTACCTTAGGGGTATACTGGTCTATTTTGCTGCTCACAAAGATCATATCGGATTTTATCCCACTGCCTCGGGAGTGGAAGCATTTAAAAAAGAACTTTCACAATACAAATATTCAAAAGGCACAATTCAGTTTCCTCTGAATAAACCATTTCCTTTTGATCTGATTACCAGGATTGTGATCTTCAGAGTAAAGGAAAACCTGCAAAAGGAGGGTGATAAATAGTTGATATTGAAATGTTTTACTTCCGGAAATATGTCTTAACGCCTGGCCCTAATTAAAAATAAAAGCCAGAATAACGTATTTGAGAGTGAGACCTGCTACAGTATAGATTAAAACATCTTTAACCCGAAGCTTAAGCATACCGGCAGCCAGTGATATAACAGGCGATGAAAGCGGGAAAAAATTAAAAATAAAGATCACAGCATTTCCGTACTTTCTTATTTTGTATTCAGCTTTTTCATAGCGCTTTCTGCCTATCAAACGATCAATGATCTTTGTACTTAGCAGGTATCCGATAAGATAATCGATAGTCTGTGAGACTATTGCAGTACCAAGTGCTACCCCTATCAGAACCCAGATGTTTATATCACCGGGGACATAATAAATAAATGCAAGTTCGACTGGTATAAACAGAAAAAACAGATAGCCTGTAAGACTGATTATTGCAAATGAGAGAAGTCCATCATCACGCGTGCCATAATAAATATCATGCCCTACAGTAAGTGAGGCAACGGTAATAGCTGCTGCTATGAAAATAAAAGTGATGATCCAACGTGCTATGTCTGATTTATTCCATTTCTTCATATGCAATCCATTAAATCCGGCTTTATCTTCGCATCTTGCATAATTAATATATTACATCAATTGTTCAACAAGATAATAAAGAAGCCGGTAATTGCTAAATTTCTTATCCTTGCTTATTGTATGTCTAATGACAGAAAGAAACTCTGACTGTTGCACTTTATCTATTAAAACTCTATGTTAAGACGGCAAATAATATATATTTCTTTAAGCAAATGTTTGCATTCGGTATTTTTTTATTATTTTAGCGGCTGAAATAATGAAAACACATAACTCATATTACTTTTCATTTTACTTTTTCTTTTTTTGGAAAGAGAAGGGGGACTGATTAGTTATGTGAAACCGAAAGAATTGAAAATTATATAACATAAGAAGTCCCGTAAAAGCGGGACTTTTTTTTTAATGAAAACGATGTTACAGAAAGTAGAGGAAAAGATTATCAGCGTCGCCATACAGGGTGGTTATGGCTCATTTCATGAATTGGCTGCCAGGGATTTTTTTGACGGTACACCTATAGAGATAACTCCCTGCGACACATTTGAGGATCTCTTTTACGAGTTGTCAGCAGGCACAATTGACAGTGGCATGGTCGCTATTGAAAATTCTGTTGCCGGCAGCATTCTTCCTAATTATGCCAAGCTCCGCAATTCCGGTTTATGGGTTGCCGGAGAGACTTATCTGCGCATAGTTCAGAACCTGGTAGCCCTTCCTGGGCAAAAAACGGAAGATATACGCGAAATCCATTCCCATCCGGTGGCTATCCAACAATGCAATGTGTTCCTTGAAGTTATGAGAAGGAAAGGGGTAAAGGTAATCGAGTCTATAGATACTGCCCTGAGTGCCAAATGGATAAGAGATGAAAAGCTTTATGGCATAGGAGCAATCGCAGGTAAAAAAGCAGCCGAATTATATAACCTTGAAATTTTGGCAGAAGAAGTTGAATCTGATAAACAGAATTTTACACGGTTCCTCCTTATCTCCGGCAAAGATCATGTACTTGCACTTGACCGAATTGCATCACAGAACATAGACAAGGCAATGCTGTGCTTCTCCCTTCCTCATAAAGTCGGAAGTCTCTCACAGGTGCTTTCAGTACTTGCCTATTATGAGATTAACCTTACCAAAATACAATCATTGCCTGTTGTTGGCAAAGCATGGGAATACCTTTTTCATATTGACCTGCAGTTTTCGGATTTTGTTCAGTACCGCAGAGCTCTTGAAGCTATCAGACCCTTAACCGAACAACTTGAAATACTTGGTGAATTTAAACAAGGCGTTATGCCTTCTACCGATTAACAATTTGATTAATAAATAATTATGACATCACAATCAACCATAGCACATCTTAACCCCTGCATCCGTCCAGCTGAACGTGTTCAACTTGTGCAGGAATATTACTTTTCCCGCAAACTTAAGCAGATCAGCGAGATGAGACAAAATGGAATTGATGTCATCAATCTTGGAATAGGCAGCCCTGATCAGCCTCCTTCGGAAAATGTAATTCAGGTACTTTGTAATAATGCTCATAATCCTTCCAACCATGGATACCAGAGCTATAACGGAACCCCTGCGCTGAGAAGCGCATTCTCAGAATGGTACAGGAAATATTTTGGAATAGAACTGAATCCTGCCAGTGAGATACTTCCGCTTATTGGATCAAAGGAAGGAATTATGCATATCAGCATGGCTTTCTTAAACCCGGGCGATGAAGTACTTGTACCTAATCCCGGGTACCCGGCTTATGAGGCTGCCACAAAGATTGCGGGTGGTAAAGTCATATATTACAATCTCAAAGAGGAAAATGGATGGCTGCCGGATATTAATGAAATCGAAAATAATGGTGTCAGCAGGGTGAAGATCATGTGGATAAATTATCCTCATATGCCAACAGGAACAAGGGCAACAGCTAAACTGTTCAGTGATCTTGTCGCTTTTGCAGGAAGACATAATATACTTTTATGTAATGATAACCCTTATAGCTTTATCCTGAATGATAATCATTTAAGTCTGTTTTCAATAAATGGATCAGGAGATGTTGCAATTGAACTTAACTCTCTGAGTAAGTCACATAACATGGCAGGCTGGAGGATAGGAATGGTTGCCGGTAATGCAGTCTTCATTAATGCAATAACCAGGATAAAAAGCAATATGGATTCCGGTATGTTCCAGCCTCTTCAGGCTGCTGCCGCTGAAGCGCTTAAAGCAACCGATAAATGGTACGAATCGGTTAACATTATATATCGCCGTCGTCGCCTGATTGCTGAAGATATTTTGAAAGCACTTTCATGCACCTTTAACCGTGACCAGAGCGGACTATTCCTGTGGGGCAAAATTCCTGAAGGATATGAGACCTCTGAACAATTTGCCGAGCCATTACTCCAGGAAGCTCATGTCTTTATTACACCGGGGGTTATCTTTGGAAGCAACGGAGACAGGTATATCAGGATTTCCCTTTGTGCTGACGAAAAAGTTTTGTCAGAAGCAAAACACAGAATTAAAAAGTACAGATTAAAAAACAGATTCAGATCACTTGAGCAATTATGATAAATATTTCAATAGTAGGATTAGGGCTTATAGGAGGCTCACTGGCGAAAGGTCTGAGAGCAAATGGATTTGCCGGCAGAATAATAGGGGTTGAAAGCAATTCACAACACCGCACTATTGCAACATATCGCGGACTGGCTGATGAATTCATGTCACTTGACGATGCAATTGTTAAATCTGATATCATAATTCTTTGTACCCCGGTAGATACTAATTGCCTTCTTCTTCCACTGATACTTGACAGAATCGCCGGAACCGGCAAAGTAGTGACTGATATGGGCTCGACAAAAGCTGATATCGCTAAAACAGCAGAGAATCATCACGGCAGAGGAAGGTATGTGTCGGCGCATCCTATGGCAGGTACTGAATACTCCGGCCCGGCAGCTGCCACAGATATGCTTTTCAATAATAAGGTAGCTATTATCTGTGACCCTGACCAGAGCGATCAGGATGCCCTGCAACTTGTTCAGGCATTATTTCTCTCACTGAATATGAGATTGCAGTTCATGAATTCATCAGACCATGATGTGCATGTAGCATACGTTTCACATATTTCCCACATAACCTCTTTTGCACTTGCATTGTGCGTTCTTGAAAAAGAAAAGGATGAAAAAAATATACTATCACTTGCTGCCGGAGGATTTGAAAGCACCGTGAGGCTTTCAAAAAGTAATGGCGAGACTTGGGCTCCGATTTTCGCAAGCAACTCGGGACCAATCATAGAGGTAATTGATACTTACATTGAAAAGATGAGTCTTTTTAAGAAATATATTGAAGGGAAAGATGCGGAATCGCTAAAAACATTGATGAAATCAGCAAACACAATCACCAGAATACTTGACTGAGGCTATTGCGAATTAAGAATTGAGAAATAAAAATTAGCGAACCAGAAAGATAATTATATGAATAACAAATTGATTATCAGGCCTATAACCAACTGCAAATTTTACAGGCAGAGACCTTTGATTTTTGCCGGACCATGCAGTGCTGAAACTGAGGAGCAGGTTATGGAAACTGCAAGACAGCTTGCCGCAACAGGTAAGGTTGACATATTTCGTGCCGGAATCTGGAAACCCAGAACAAGACCTGATTCATTTGAAGGCGTAGGCGCCGAGGGGCTTCGCTGGCTGAAGCAGGTGAAGGAAGATTATAACCTTCCGGTGGCTGTTGAAGTCGCTACGGAAAAACATGTCTACGAAGCATTGAAACATGGCATTGATGTATTGTGGGTAGGAGCACGGACAACGGTAAATCCTTTTGCAATTCAGGAAATAGCAGATACTCTTCGCGGAGTAGATGTGACGGTATTTGTCAAAAACCCTGTCAATCCTGAACTGGAACTGTGGATTGGAGCAATAGAACGCATTTACAAAGCCGGAATAAAAAACCTTGGCGCAATTCACCGCGGCTTTTCTTCATATGAGAAAACTGCCTTGAGAAACCAGCCTAAATGGCAGATACCTATCGAACTAAGGCAGCGTATACCTGATATACCCCTGATATGTGACCCTTGTCATATGGGTGGCCACAGGAAATTTATTCTTGACCTGGCACAAAAATCAATGGATCTGAATTTCGATGGTCTTATGATTGAATCTCATATTGATCCTGATAAAGCTCTCAGTGATAAAAAACAACAACTTACACCCCCGGAACTGTCTGATCTGCTTGAAAAAATTATACTAAGAACACCTGATTCACATGACACCAGTTTCCTTAACAATATAGAGGAGCTCAGGGCTCAGATTGATATGTATGATGACCAGCTTCTTGATATCCTTGAAAGCAGGATGCTGATTGCTGAAACTATCGGTAAATACAAGAAAGAACATAAAATCACTATCCTTCAGAGTGCAAGATGGAAGGAGATAGTTGACAAAGGCATTGCAGAAGGCCAGAAAAGGGGCCTGGGTCCTGAATTTATTTCTACTATCCTTGAAGCCATTCATCAGGAGTCAATTAACCACCAGATGAAGGTGATGAATGAAAAATAGACTCACGGATTGATCTAACGCAAAGATTCTGAGATGGATTTCCTGGACTCCACGAAACTTCTTATTGAGTCTTTGTTC
>CAZGDJ010000027.1:11001-16963 GCA_964524635.1 uncultured Rikenella sp.
ACATCAGCCATTTCATCAAGGGCTCTGATAAATGCACTTCCGATAATACCACCATTTGCATAATTGCAGGCGCTGGTAAATGTACGGGCATCATTAATTCCAAAACCGATAATCAGCCTCTTATCAGGTAATAGCTTTCTTACCCTCATGAAATAAACGCTATGATCATCAAAGCAGGTTTCTGATCCTGTTGTCATTGAAGAGCTGACTATATACACAAATCCTTTCGCAGCAGCGGCTAACTCCATTATCCTTTCATCTGAAGTCCGGGATGTTATAAGTGGTATAAAACACAGATTATTCTTTTCAATTGTCTTCCTGTACTGTTCAATGTAAAGATCATGAGGGAGGTCAGGTATTATCAATCCTGAGACACCCGCTTCTGCACATCTTCTGCAGAATTTTTCCATTCCATATTTGTAGGCCGGATTAAGGTAGCCCATTAACACAATAGGTATTTCGATCTTTGCTTTAATACTCTCAAGTTGATCAAAGAGCACGTCAAGGTTCATACCGTTCTGAAGAGCGATGTGACTACTTCGCTGAATGACAGGTCCGTCTGCCATAGGATCTGAAAATGGAAAACCCACTTCCACAATATCAGCACCTCCATCATTTAAAGCTTCAAGGATAGTACATGTGTCATTCAGTTTAGGAAATCCGGCAGTAAAGTATACTGACATTATATTCCGCGTCTTCTTCTGTAATAAATTCACTAACTTATTCATATTGTCTGTTGTAGAGATTCTTAATTCTTAACTCATAATTTCCTATCCATCCATTTGCCATAAGTCTGCATATCCTTGTCTCCTCTGCCTGAAAGGTTCACCACGACTACCTGGTCATGATTGAATTTGACTTTCTCAAGCAATGCAAGAGCATGTGCTGATTCAAGTGCAGGTATTATTCCCTCAAGATGAGTCAGTCTAAAAGCGGCATCCAGAGCTTCATCATCTTTTACGGGGATATATCTTGCACGTCCTGTCTTACTGAGATGTGCATGCAGCGGACCAACACCCGGATAGTCAAGGCCTGCCGAAATAGAATAGGGCTCTGTCACCTGACCATAATTATCCTGCATAATCAGCATCATGCTACCATGCAGGATGCCCTTTGAACCAACCGCAATTGTCGCAGCAGTCTCTGTTGTTTCTTCACCCTTACCGGCTCCCTCGGCTCCATATAAGACCACCTTTCTGTTGTCAATGAAGTTAATAAAGGCTCCAGCCGCATTGCTCCCGCCTCCGACGCAGGCTATGACCACATCGGGGTAATCTCTGCCTGTCTTTGATTTAAGCTGTTCCTGGATTTCTTCACCTATTACTGATTGAAAATGTGAAACCATTTCAGGATAGGGGTGTGGCCCCACAACTGAACCTATTATATAATGAGTATCAAGAGGATGTGCTATCCAGTCACGTATCGCCTCATTGGTTGCATCCTTAAGTGTACGGTTACCGCTGGTGACTGGTACTACCCTGGCGCCCAGCATTTTCATCCTGGCAACGTTAGGAGCCTGTCGTTTTACATCCAGCTCACCCATATATACAACACACTCCAATCCTTTCATTGCACATACAGTTGCAGTGGCAACGCCATGCTGACCTGCTCCTGTTTCAGCAATGATGCGCTTCTTCCCCAACCGTTCAGCAAGAATAATCTGCCCGAGAGCGTTATTTATCTTATGAGAACCTGTATGATTAAGGTCTTCACGTTTCAGGTAAATATTGGTATCATAATGAGATGAAAGACGTGGCGCATAATATAAAGGGGATGGCCTCCCGGCATAATCATTCAGCAATACCCTAAGCTCTGATATGAAGCCCGGATCATTTACTATTTCTGAATACCTTATCCGTAATTCATCGATATTATGCTGAAGCATCTCCGGGACAAAAGCTCCTCCGAATTCCCCGTAAAAACCTTTGTTATCGACTCTGTAACTGTTTTTTGTATTCTTTTTCATTTTCTTATCTTCTTAATAAAATCCTCCAGTTGCTTAAAACTCTTTCTGCCGGGTTCTATCTCGAAGCCGCTATTCAGATCAAGACCGGTAAACATATTATGTCTGATTTTTTTTATGTCTGGAATGCTTTCAGGGTTTATCCCGCCACTCAGCAGGAATTTTGTCGTGCCTGGATATCCTTCAAGAATATCCCAGTTAAACCTGATGCCATTACCTCCCACTTTTTTTCCTCTTGTATCAAAAAGGAAATATTTGCACGAGGAAGAGTAGTCATCTGTAATTGAAAAATCAAAGCTGTCATCAACGCTGAATGCCTTGATAAGATTAATCCCGTATGAACTAAGCATTTCACAATATGCAGGTGTTTCATCACCATGAAGCTGAACAAGATCAAGATTATACTCATCAGCTTTCTTTAAAACCTGCACAGCTATCTCATTTACAAAAATGCCTGTCTTTAGAATTGATCCGGGAATGATTTTAACATCATATGGTAAGATGTCCGTACCAACAAATCTTGGTGAACCGGAATAAAAAATAAAACCAATTGCATCAGGTGACAACAATATTACCTCTTTCAGGTTCTCCGGATATTTTATCCCGCAAACTTTTATAAACATTTCACCGGTTTTAATATGCTTAACTGTTGAATAAAATCTTTGCATGCTTTTGCCGGGTCGCTTGTTTTCATGAAATGACTGCCAATGAGAAAGCCATTGAAACCCGCCCTGCGAAGCATGATCACATCTTCGGGTTTTTCAATTCCGCTCTCGGCAATTTTCATGTACCCCTCCGGTACTCTGTCTGCTATCTCAACTGAATTCATTAAATTGACAGTGAACGTCTTAAGGTTCCGGTTATTTATTCCGACAATGCTGATGTCAGAACATAAATACTCAAGTTCATCGATCGTATGAACCTCAAGGATAGTCTCCATCCCCAAGGATTTTGCCAGTGAGGCAAGCTCACAGACCTGGTTCACTTTCAGTGCAGAAGCTATTAACAGTATTGCGTCAGCTCCAAGACTCCGAGATTCATAGACCTGGTATTCATTTATGATAAAGTCTTTTTGAATAATAGGACAAATGTTTTCTTCCCTGGCAAGATTGAAATTCTCGAATGAGCCTCCGAAGAATCTGTTATCAGTTAAGACAGACAGGGCCGATGCGCCAGCAATGAGATATCCGCGTGTAACACTTGTCACATCAGCATTTAAGTTAATAACTCCTTCTGATGGAGATCGGAGCTTGTATTCAGCAATAATCCCGCTGGCATTTGAATCAGATAATGCATCAACAAGTGAGCTATGTGTATGAGCATGTTGCGCTTTTTCCTTTAGTCGTGCAAGTGAGAGCATTTTCTTCCGCATTTTAATCTCTGCTCTCTTGTGGCTAATGATCTCTGATAGAATATTGTTCATGTCTCTCAGTTCATTTTTATTAAACGTTCGAATGCATCCATGGCCTTACCAGATGCCAAAACTTCTTTAGCTACTGAAGCACACTCTGCGAGATCTTTGTCAGGGTGAAGAACATGTAAGGCTGCTGCGCTGTTTGCTACAACAACCGAATGTTGCGCCTTAGTACTTTCAGACTTAAGAACATTTCTAAAAATTACAGCCGATTCCTCTACACTTCTTCCTCCGGATATCTCACTATTAAGCACATAGTCAAGACCGAATACTGCGGGAGACAGATATTTCTCACCACTCTTCGTAATGAATTGGAAAGGGGCTGTAAGTGAAATCTCATCATAGCCGTCATTACTGTGGACAATGGCATATGAAATATCTCCTGTCTGATATAAGTAATTATAAAGACGTGCCACCTCGTGGCTGTAAACTCCTATCAGCTGGTTCCTGGGTGATGACGGATTAACAAGGGGGCCAAGCATGTTAAAGAATGTTTTTACTGCAAGCTGTCGTCTTATGCCTGCGACATTTTTCATAGCCGGGTTAAATAACGGAGCATGCATAAAGCATATGCCCGCTTCATCAAGTTCTTTCCTGAGTTTTGATGCATCGGTTGAGAATCTGTATCCTGATTGTTCCATAATGTTTGATGAGCCGCATGAAGATGAAACTCCATAGTTGCCGTGCTTTACTACTTTTTCACCGGCGCCTGCAAGCACAAAGGCTGAAAGGGTAGAAATGTTAAACGTATCAAAACCATCGCCACCTGTACCGCATACATCTATTGTATTAGAATCACCCAGATCCACGCGGATGCACAGGTTTAGCATAGCATCACGAAAACCCTTAAGCTCTTCAAGACTTACAGGTCTCATCATAAAAACAGTCAGAAAGGCAGCTATCTGTGATTCATTGTAACTACCTGTGGCTATCCTGATCAATACTTCTTCAGATTCAGACCTTGATAGTGTCTGATACTGGAACAAACGGTTAAATATTGTTTTCATAATGTCTTGGTTAACAACATAAAAGATTTGAAAAGTTGCCAGGGAAACGATGACGGGTACTGTTTGTAACAGGCAATACTGGCAGTTTGATATCAGGATTTTCAATATTGAGCCAGTTAGAAATAATCAGTTTCCCAAATTCCGTCAGGACCGACTCAGGATGAAACTGGACACCACAGACATCAAAATGTTTGTGACGCAGTGCCATAATCATTTTTGCACTGTCAGTAGCTGTTACACGAAGACATGGTGGTAGTGTCTCTCTGTCTGCAACCCATGAGTGATAACGGCCGGCTCTAAATGTTCCCGGCAATCCCTGGAATACAGGGTCGTCTGCATCTTCTATGAAGACATCTGTGGCAACACCATGGAATGTACTTTCAAGATTAATAAGCTTCCCCCCGAAAACTTCCGCAATAGCCTGCATTCCAAGACATATTCCAATAATACTTTTCGTAGGTGAAAGCTTAGCTATCAGTTCTTTAAGTATACCTGATTCATCAGGTACGCCTGGTCCGGGTGACAGAAGAATCTTGTCAAAATTGGATGCTTCTTCAACAGTTATCTCATCATTGCGGGCAACGGTTACTTTGCTGCCGCTTAGTTCCTCCAGATAATGAACAAGATTATACGTGAAGGAATCATAGTTATCAATTACCAATATTTTCATAATTGTTTTTTATAATTCAGTAGCCATCTTTACAGCCAATCTCAGGGCTCCTAATTTGTTATTTACTTCCTGCAATTCGGTCATCTCATCACTCTTATCCACAATGCCTGCACCAGCCTGGTAAAAGAGTGTGTTCTCCTTGCTCATAAAAGACCTGATGGTTATTGCATGATGAAGACTGTTATTGAATCCAATTTTTCCAATAGCTCCACCGTAAAATGATCTTTTGTGGGGCTCATAACGGCTTATTAACTCAAGAGCCTTTATCTTGGGAGCCCCTGAAAGTGTACCGGCAGGAAAGGTATCCGCATAAATAGTTTCAGGGGTTATACCCTGTGGTACGTTGCCTGTTACCGAAGATACCATATGGAGTACATGTGAGTAGAATTGTATCTCTTTAAATGTACTTACGGTTACATTTCTTGAATGCCTGCTAAGATCGTTACGGGCAAGGTCAACCAGCATCACATGTTCTGCAAGCTCTTTCGGGTCATCAAGGAGCTTCTCTGCAAGATTCAGATCATCCCTGTCATTACCTGTTCGCTTATATGTTCCGGCGATGGGGTTAATTGCTGCCTTCCCCTTGTCAATAAGTATCTGGCTTTCAGGCGAGGAGCCGAAAATGCGGTAATCGCCATAATCAAAATAGAACATCCATGGTGAGGGGTTGATATATCTCAGTGCCCTGTAAACATTGAAGTCATCACCAATAAAACCCTGTGAGAAACGCCTCGACATTACAATCTGGAAAACATCACCTCTTCTGCAATGCTCTTTGCCTTTGATGACAAGATCCATAAACTCTTTGTCACTCATGTTTGCGTTCTCACTGCCATTGAGCCTGAATGGGAAATCAGTTGCTCCGTTCCCATTCAATTTCTTTTCAAACTCATTGATTAAAGAGTTCT
>CAZGDJ010000028.1:0-16584 GCA_964524635.1 uncultured Rikenella sp.
ATCTTGAGGTCAACCTGAGCGAGAAGATGACCCTCGTCACCGGGGTGAGTTACAGAACTGTCACCGGGGTTGATCCCAACAACGAGTATGTTGACATCACGCATGTCACCAGCCAGGATATGAGCGGGCTCAACTTCAGTATTGGATTGAAATTCAGGAAGATGGTGAAGAGGTAATACCATTGTTGTTATTCTCATAAAGAAGGCCGGAGGAGTGTTCCGGCCTTTTCCTTTGCGTTTTATCTCCTGATCCGGGACCCTTTCCCAATCCTTCCAAAAGAACTTTATAACCCTCCATCCCTCCCCAGGACATGGTAGGGAGAAATCGTCTCCTCCTCTCCCTGTCCGGGGAGAGGAGGACGGGAGGAGGGAGGCTGTTCCCCATCCCTTGCTGTGCGCACTGGCTGTCCACAGTGCGTGCGAACATGGCTCTCAACCGTGGGTGATCTCAGCGAAGCTGCCTGCCTGCTTATTTGTTACTTACCATTTGGTTACTTACCATATAGTAAGACATATTTGTTAATATTAAGTTATATTATTATCTTTGAGAAAACCAGTATTATGAATACACCGTTTACATTCGGGAAAATAGTGGTAAAGGAGGATTTCACTGACAGGGAGGATGAGCTTGAAAAACTCTGTTTTAACTTCACTTCCTCAGTCAATACAATAATAATATCTCCGCGGAGATGGGGTAAATCATCACTTGTAACAAAGGCTGCCGTGTCTATCTCAAGAAAAAGGAAAGATCTGCGCTTTTGTTTTATTGACCTTAATAGTGTCAGAAGTGAGGAGCAATTCTACCAGCTTTATGCCACCGAAGTGCTGAGAGCGACTTCGTCAAAAGCTGCTGCTATTATTGACAATGCACGGAAATTCCTGGGAAGGATACTGCCGAAAATAACATTTACGCCTTCACCCGGTGCTGACTTCAGCTTCGGATTCGACTGGCAGGAAGTAAAAAAGCACCCTGATGACATAATAGACCTACCGGAAAAGGTAGCTCATCAAAACAAGCTGCGGATAGTAATGTGTATTGATGAGTTCCAGAATTTTTCTGGTTTTGATGATCCTCTGTCATTCCAGAAGAAGATGAGGTCTCACTGGCAGAAGCATCAGAAGGTATCATACTGCATCTACGGAAGCAAACGACATATGATGATGGATGTCTTCACTTCCCCATCGATGCCTTTTTACAAATTCGGAGAAGTTATTTTCCTCAACAAGATACCAGCCGGCAAATGGCTCAGTTTTATCAGAAAGCGGTTCTCTGACACAAAAAAGAAGATAGATAAAGAAGCTGCCTCCCTTATTGTTTCATACGCTGATTGCCATCCCTATTATGTTCAGCAGCTTGCACAGCAGTCTTGGCTCAGAACAGAGGATGCCTGCTCCACTGAGGTTGTGAAAGAGGCGTTCAGCATGCTTGTGCTACAGATGAGTATGCTTTTTCAGACTCTGACCGATACCCTTGGAAAAAGCCAGGTTAACTTCCTTAAGGCCGTGCTGAAAGGTGAAGAAAAGCTAAGCTCACAGAGCGTTATGATGAGATATCAGCTTGGCACATCGGCAAATGTCATTAAGATCAGAAACGGCCTTATCAGCAAGGAGATAATTGATGTTGCTGACAATAAAATGGTTTTTCTTGACCCGCTGTATAAATACTGGCTCTCAGAGCATTATTTCATTTTCTGACATAGTGGCGTAGTGAATGAACCCCTCCGCCATTACCTCCCGTACAGTACCCTGAATGCTCTCATTCTTCCTTGCCGGTCACTTCATAGATAATCTTCACTTCGCATGGCAATGCACCTGTGCTCAGGATTGTAGCCAGGTCTTCTGACTCTTCAAGGGTCAGATCCCCCGAGATCTCTGTCTCTCCGCCTGTTATTTCATTTAATACCCTGGGTGACGACATGACAAAACCGTCAATGACTACGGCAATGCTACGATTGAGGTTATTGCGTGTCATTGCTCTCCATAATCCGGAGCCTTCGTCATTCATGCTCAGCATTGTAGTCACTTCAGAACCCCTGAACCTTGAGTCAGCTTCTGCTGATGTGATGACGCTCCCATCCAGAGGAGCCTTTCCGTCACGGGTGGTGACCTTTATGGCATGAAGCTCATACAGTGTCTTTGAGTCTTCCCATTTGTATGGATTGAGGCTCCAGAGCAGTCTCAGGTCACGGGGGAAGAGAGCCCTTAACTGATCATTCTTCAGGTAAGCGTTTACCTTCGAGGTATCTTTTACATGGACAACCCCTATCATGCTTCCAGGAAATGCCTCTCCGTCATTCTTTACATTTGGCCGTAGGATATAAAACAACGGATTCTCCCTGGCCAGCTCTTCTTCACCGGTTGATTCATATGCAGACAGAGTGTCATTGATTAACTGATCGAGAAGTGACGCCTCACCTGGCTCTGCTTCAGAGACGGCTTTTTCTGCAGGTGCCTCAGCCTCACTGAAAAGAATGTCTTTCAGGAGCTCATTTGCTTCTGTGAAATATGAAATGACCTCCGCACACTCATAAGTCTCCCAAAACTCAAGCTTGCCCCTGCTGCTTAAGAGTTTCCTGACCCTGTCAGGATTATCAATACCTGCAAGTTTTATATTTATCCTGTTGCCTTTAACCTCTATCTCTGTTTTTTTCTGTGAGATACCATAACCGGCAAGACGTGTCTTCAACACTTCTGTGCATGAGGCTATGGTATTCGTTACCTCATCACGTAGAACTGTAAGGACCTCACTGTCTGATGAACTGAAATTTATCTTGTCTTTAAGGTAAAAAGTAGAGAAAATGGATGAAAGCCTTGCATGGGGATCTGTCTCAGCAAATGCCTGTCCAAATATAGTAGTGAAATCAGAATCAGACTGTTGTTGCATCTTGTATGCCTTCTCAAGTGCTGTCACAAAGATTGAGTCATCATTATTGTCTGAAAGAGACCTCAGGATATTTTCTTCAGATACCTCAAGAATCACTTCCATGGTTTTGTCTCCTTTCGGAGAGAAGCATCCCTGGCAAAGAATGAGAGTCAATGCCACAATAGTTAAAATAATTTTTCTTATGCTCATTGCTACAGGAATAAGAGAGTTTAAATATTTAACAAATGTAGCTTTATTTGGGCAGAAGATGAATAGAGTTCAGGGTTCATGGTTTACGTTAATTCAATTCCTGCACATCTGATTTATTCAGGTTATCAGAGGCAGTTCAGGGTTTATAGAGCAAGATAAAAGATAAAAGTCACAAGATAAAAGTAATGGAATGGATTACCACATTATAACACTTTTGTCTTTTTACTTTTATCTTTAATATTTCTCAACCGACCGGTCGGCTGTATTGTCCGGACCTATTGCCCGGCAGGGGATTCCGGAACGACGTTGTACAATGCGAATACAAAACGAGGGAAGAATGTACAGGTACCACCAAAGAAGATGGCGAAAAAAAGGTTGGTGATGAAAAGGTGACGTAGTTTCTTGTGATCTTGATCTATATAATGTGCATTAAATTCATCGAGATACAATGATGATTATACCCATTATTGACTATCATTTATGAAAGTTAGTTAATAAAGCATTACAGCACAAGTAATCCTGTAACACTCGAAGGCTCCGACTTCTTCGGGACAGGTTTTGCAATCGGGATTGCTCCCCCGATTATTAACGGACAGGTAAAAAAAAGGGGAAATTTTGTCCCTAAAACATTCAATTTCTTAAATTTACTTATTCTGCTGGTCCGAAAAGATTGTCAACAGGCTGAGCGATGTCTCAGCTTTACCATACAAGTTAAATAGCTGCTGTTATGGACAAAAAAGTATCTATTAAAGAAAACGGTACGGAAATAGTATCTGTACGCGCATACCAGGGTGATGCCATGACATTCCTCGCTTTCGATCTGCACGAAAGCAAACGCAATAACTTTGTCGGGTTCAGTATCCACATCAAAGCTGACAAAGTAAACGGATGGTATAAACTGTATTATTATTTGTATAACCAGCTCACCTTCGAACAGAAGATTCTGGATCTGAACGCGATAGATAACAATATGAAGCAAACCAGTGAATATTCTCCTTTTCAGAAGTATAACTGGGTGCATGTTCCTTCAACTGACCACAACATCTCCGTACCTTATTTCGGAGAGTACACCTATACGGTTACTCCACGTTATATGATCAATAAAATACTGCAGCCCCTTGATCCCTCATTGTCAGTGGAGCTAACAATAGACGTCCGGCCGTTTAATATGAAAAAAACCATTCTGGGTTTTGCACGGGCATTCATCTCCTCACAGGCATATGTCAGACGTTTTGGAATGTACAATCAGGTACGTCCTGACAACAACGAACTTCAGTTTAAAATTGAAGAAAAAATGAAAGTATGGGATGACAAGCTTAAGAAATATTCAGATCATAAATATTCATACGAAGACCAGCACAGGTACCTGGGATGGCAGGCTCGTGAACGGGTAATGGAGTTTTTGGACGAAGTGCTTAATGCCCCGGCCGCAGATAATATGTCTCTTGAAGTCTTTGCTTACGATCTGAATGAACCTGTTATTGTAACCAGGCTGCTTGAGCTGGCCGAAAAGGGTAAGCTGCGGATAATACTCGATAATGCAGGCAGTCATGACAAGCCGGACGGATTTGAAGGTCAGTTTGGAAAGCTTTTTAATCAGAAAGCCAGGGGAGAAAGTTCAATAGCCAGAGGGAAATTCAAGGCGCTGAGTCATTCAAAAGTAATGATCCAGAAGAAGAATGGCGAAGCAATCAAGGTACTTACGGGCTCCACAAACTTCTCCACCAACGGTCTTTATGTAAATGCCAATCACATAATTATTTTCGATAATAAAGAAGTTGCACAGTTATACTCAAAAGTATTCAGCGCCAGTTTCGGGCAGAAAAAGATGAATGTGTTCAACTCGGATCCTTTATCGGAAAAGGACTTTGTCTTTCAGGCGCCCACCCCGGACATGACCATACGCTTCTCACCACATGACAAGGAGGTGGCAAGGACGCTGTTCAGCTCTGTCACTGACACCATACTGGGAGCAAAGAGCGATGTGTTATTTGCTATAATGAAGGACACAAGCAAGAGCAGCATACTTGATGCTGTAAGGGCTCAGGTTGGGAATGACAGGATATTTACTTATGGAATAACAGATATTATAAGTAAGGACAAAGATTCAGTCATGCTATATAAACCTCATAGCAAGCGTGGTGTTCGTATTTCTGCCAGAGGAAGTAATGTAACCAATGTGTTGCCCGAACCTTTTAACACTGTTCCTAAAATTGACGGGTATGCTATACATCATAAATTTGTTGTGGTTGACTTTAAGGGCCCCAAACCAACAGTATACTGTGGCAGCAGTAACCTGGCCTTTGCACCGGAACAGGCGAATGGAGACAACCTTATTGAGATTCGCGACAGAGACATTGTTACTGCCTTTGCAATTGAAGCTTTCAGGTTGACAGAGCATTTTCACTGGAGAAATAAAGAACAGAAAGCGAAAACGCTAAATCTGGATGCCCTTACCAATTCAAAGAAGAACTGGTATGATGAATACTATGATCCTGCTGATCTTCATTACGTTACCAGACAGTTGTTCATCAGTGATCCGAAAAAGACCTAAACAAATCAATCAGACTGATCATGCAATCCTGCAATCAATACCGACGGAGTTACCGATTTCAGAATTTTAGCTGCCTTATCATTCATTCCCCAATAGTTAGCTCTGCCTTCCTGATTGTCAATCACTTCACCATCCGGAGGGATTGTTGATAAAGCCTAATTTGTTGTTGACAAATCAATTAAAAACAAAACAATACTGTCATACAGTATCCTTTAATTTGAAAACTAAGATAAATCTGTTCGGTAATAATGGTTTAAAAGGCTGATCAGCGTGAGTTTTTTTATACAGTGATGGTACGGAGGGATATTAAAATATTGTCATTTTTGATACTGTTATTACTGGCATCCTCATGCAGTGTGGTAGAAAAATCTGCATCTGGAATTGAAGAAAACAAGTTGTACGTGACAAGAATGTACGTTGGCAATTATCTCGATTATCGTCACACTTCACCGGATAAGTTTGGTAATCCCGACCTCATCTGGATCTCCACCACTCTTGACAGCATTCATGGAAAGATATCTGCTTACGGCATAGAGTGTGGGTTCACTAAAGGTGAAAGGTTATATCTCAGAAGGGTTATGAGCGGGACGGGAAAGAATGCACGATGGATTTATCAGGTCGAAAATAATTCTTCTGCATATCCGGTAAATGAATATCAGAATCACAATGATGATATGGTTGAAGCCTGGTTCGGTACTACCTCTGAAGATCCGGTACAGTATTACTTATCTGCTCCTGAGCCGGTAGCACAAAAGGCAGATGATCATACGGAGAATACGTCAGGTAGTAATTAAGGTTGCACGTTTCTTGTTTAGATTTGGGTTTAAGGTTTGTTGTTTAGTCGTTTAGTTGAATAATCAACTAAACGACTTATTGTACCAAACGCATGAATAATGCAATGAGATTGAACATGAGCAAAAGACACAGAAAGTAATTAAGTACTTTTTTCTTAGCATAATGATTTAACCCCGGGTTGTCGCCCGGGGTTTTTAACCAAAGATGGCCTCTGACATCACTCATGATATCAATCGTATGAGGGAGGTTAATCAACCAAAACCATCCTGCCTGAGGGGTATTTGACGGAATACTTCAAGGCAATCTCTTTTTTCTCCCCCGGAGCAAGTTTCAAATCCCATGTCAATTTGCCCGTAGTTTCATCGGCATTCGCACCTGAACTCTCGATAAGGTCAACCTTTATCTCATCCATTTTTGAAACCGGGTACTGGTCTTCAAGCTTAATTTCTACTTCGACCTTTTTGTTATTCTTAACTGTTATCAAAAATGCCTTTTGCTCCTTTTTGGTCATGCCGGTCAGACTCCTTCCTGTGAAGTCCTTCTGTATCTCTCTCTTCACAACTATATCCTTATCACGTCCAACGGAGAGGGTGAGGGTGTCTCCTGATATCTCCGGGTCAATGAAGGAGGTCCCCTGGAAAGTGCCTTTGAAGAATATGTTGGCATTGCCACCCAGGAGATCATATTGAATATATTCAGGGATCCTTGCTATTAGGAAGGCGTCAGAAGAGAGCTTTGGCACAGACGTGTATTCATACCCGGCATTAATATCATATTGCACCATAGTTACATCGTATGGCTTATTGTCAGAAGGTATGGAATATGGAATGTCAATCCTGAACTCCGTTGTTACCTCGCTCTTCTCAATGGCAAGAGGAATCTGTTCGATCTTCCTCATCCTGGGAGTGTATGAAGAGTTACGACTGTAATCATATTCTGCATCACGGCTCACACCATACCCTATGACCACAACCTCGTCCAGTTGCGTCATGTCAGGAGTCATTGTTACATTCACTACCGGAGAGTTGACAACCATTTCCTGTGCTTTAAATCCGATGAATGAAAAGACAAGTGTGTTTTGTCCCTGGGGCAAGTCTAGCTGGAAATTGCCATCGATATCTGTCACGGTGCCAGTTGTTGTCCCCTTTACCATTACGGTGGTTCCCGGTAGCGATTCACCGTCTTCAGAGCTTATTATTCTACCTGTGACGTGACTGTTGAAAGGTCCTGCATTTACCGGACTGGCGTTGGTGACAGGCCTGTAATAGTTATCAAAGGTCAGGTAGTACGCCAGTAATTCCGGTTTATTATTACCCAGTGACGGATTGCCCGTCGAGAGGGTAAGATTGACATTGTTCCACTCCTCATCACTGTTCTGAAAGACCCTGGCTTTGTAGAACAGGCTTAAAGGTTCGCTGACATCTTTTATTCTGACATCATAGGCAGGTGTCCAGCCGGCATCTTCAATGAAATAGTCAAGCTCCATTATTGTCTTTACCTCCTTGTCCGTGGATACTGTAACCCTTACAAGGCTGGTCGGAAGATCAATCTTTGCATTGAGCTCAAGCAACTGTTTTGAAGTATTGACGAGCTCATTCTTCAGAGCTAATATTATGTTGTCCAGTTTATGAGTTGATACTTCTATTTCTGTCAGCCTCTTTCGAAAGAAGGAAGCAGCCTGCTCCAGATCTTTGATATTCACGCCGTTATCACCACCTATGGAATAATTTGTAAGTATCATTTCCTTTTCGTATGAATAGACTGACTTATAATTCTTAAGCATCTGCAGACTGTCAAGCAGTGTCCGGCGTCTTTCGTTCAGCGCTGTCATATCTTTACTCACAATGCTCCTGCTGAGGTAATCCAGGGTATGTGCAACAGAGACTATCATAACGTCGTCCGTGGCTTTTGCCTGTATGCTCTCAGGGCTTATCCCTGCCGGAAGTCCTTTGAATAACAGTACTGTATTTCCTTTTGGTAAGATTATCTCTCCTGTTCGGGAGACCTGTGCTCCATGGCGGTAAACTGTAACATTCCTGATTTCAGACGGTACTTCTTTATCGTTCCCGTAGCAAAATGCCACTGATATGGCAATAATTAATGAGGTTAGAATTAGCTTTTTCATGATTAAGATTTTATATAAGGATGAAATAACGAACGAAATTCCATAAAAAGCTTTAAGAAATATTTTCTGGCTCAGATCTGGAGGTTATGAATAAGACAACATACAGAAGATATTTCTGTTGTTCCTATCTTTGCATTGTAACTCTAATAAGCAAGAATATGCCGAAGATAGTAATCATATCTGCCAGCGTCAGGAAAAGCAGGAACAGTCACAGAATAGCCCTATATTTTAAGAACTACCTTAAAGAGAATAATCTTGCCGACGCGGAGATACTTGATCTGGAAGCCTATCATTTCCCGCTCTTTGAAGAGCGGTTGAAATTCCAGCAGAATCCATCATCAGAAGTGATAGATTTTGCAGAAAAGATAAGTTATGCAGACGGCGTTATCATAATCGCGCCTGAATATAATGGTGGTTATCCTGCAAGCCTGAAGAATGTGATAGATCTTCTCACAGACCAGTGGTACAGGAAACCAGTTGCCATTTCAACTGTCTCCACCGGTGACTTTGGTGGTGTACAGATGATAACCTCATTGCAGTTTATTCTGTGGAAATTGAAGGCATGGACTGTCCCGGCAATGTTCCCGGTCAGAAATGTCAGTGACACATTTGATGAAAACGGAGTACCATCTGACAGGCAGTCAGAGGATAAAAGAGCCTCACGTTTTATTGGTGAACTGCTTTGGTGCATAGAAGCTAAAAGGAGGATGGAGAAATAGTATGATGTCACTTTCTCTATCTCATATGCCGCTCTTCTTCCGGCCTCCTTTTTCCGGTATTATAATTCCTTTCTTCTGCTCCTCAAAGAGTAATGCTTAAATCAAGCCTGCCCGGCAAACAAGATAAAGTCTCTCTAGGCTGGTTCTATATATGTCAATTCACCATGGAAATTGTACTTGAATATTCCGCCACCGGCATCCGGATGGATGGTCAGAGCAGTATCAATATCATAGATGTCTCCACTCTTTGTTATTTTAAGTGTGCCTTCTGAGAAATATAAATCCGGCAAAGCCTTGGCAGGATTAAAGAAAAACGAGGCATAGAAGCTTTCCTGGCACTCGGTGTAAAATGAATAAGAACCTGTTGGCAATCCTGCATCGTTATTCGGGACTTCAACCTCAATATAAATTTGAGCATCCGGAGACAGAGAAATGTACAATTGATATGAATACATCGTTGTCATGCACATTAATTGTGCGGGAGCGTAATATCTTGCTCCAACAGGAGTATACACGCCGTTGTATTCACTGTCTGTATTTTCATTGCCGGAAATGGTTACTTTGTTCAGGATCTTGTCATCATCCTTTTTACAGCCAACTATCATGATCATGACAGCCAGTACGGCAACCATGGTGAATCTTATTCTTCTTCTCATATTTTCAGACTTTTCTGGTTAGCTTCATTAAGATAGGTAAAGCCATACAATCATGCAACCAGAGTATCGTGAGTATTATAGTCAACAGCTAAATAACGGGAAAGACCGGATGAGAACTATAAAGAACAAGGTCTGGTGAAAAAGCCAGAAACATGTGAATCGCCCTGGCGGCTTTCTTTAAGCAAATCTTACTGAGGTCATTTTTAACGACCATTGTCGAACCCTCATTTTTCATCTTGAAGCTTTTTTCCCCTTCATTGACTGTTTTTCCTAAAATGGTCTTTCTGAAGTAACTTAAAATGTTAAAATTGATGGTGTTTTGAATATCCTTTGGCATACCTTTTGACCTTATTATTACAGTAAGTCAACCTTCATAAACTTATAGAGATGAAAAAGTTAATTATCACATCAATCCTCTCAGTTCTGATGACCTCAATGGCGATAGTCAGGGCACAGGACTATCCTGAGGAATACCTGGGTCTCCCGGGCGATAATCTTAACCTCTATGCAGTCATGGATCTGTTCAGAAATTCCAAAACTCTTGAAGTCTTTGAGAGAGACCTCAACGACAGAGAGTCAAGGATCAACAACCTTGACCTGAACGGTGATAATATGGTGGACTATATCGCTGTATATGACTATGTCAGAAAAAAAATTCACACCATCGTTTTACGTGCTGTGCTTGGACCGGAAGAATACCAGGATGTGGCTGTTTTTATAGTCAGGAAAAGAGGCAGAGACAAAGTGATGATACAACTCATAGGTGATGAAGCTCTTTATGGCAGGAATTATATTATTGTGCCAAAAGAATACGGAAGGCCAGGCAACAGCTCTTACGGAGATCCGGTTTATGTATATAATATGGATACTTACAACGATTATTATTTTGATTTCTATGAATGGCCGGTGATGATATACATATACGACACGGATTACTACGGCTGGCAATCTTCATATTACTGGGGTTATTATCCTGATTACTGGGATTCATGGAGCCCTGACTACTGGGATTTCTACTATGGATACCAGTCGTGCTGGCAACCCCATTATTACGAGCACTACCAGCACTGGGACAACCCTGGACACAGGCATTACCATGATTTTTACTATCATGAGATACACCGGGAGTCGCCTCAGGTTCATCACCGTATTGCTGAAGGCAGCTACAATCATACCTACTCACATCCTGAGCTCAGGAGAGAAGGAGCATCAGTCTATGCAAGAACCTACACCGAGCGCAACGGAGAAACACGTAACAGCCCTGAGGCAACCCGTCCGGTAAGGAGGGAAACCGCACCGGCCTCGACACGTGAAGAGATTTCTTCTTCACCTGAAAAAAGGAGAGACAGAAGTGAACATTCAACTGTCAGCAGCAGGCCTTCAGTCAGTACTTCATCAGGTCAAAATAACGGACAGTCAGTGAGACCGTCCGCCACTTCAGGTGGCAGAGTTCAGAACTCGACCGTTGCAGGGCAGAATAGAGAGACTCCCCGCAAACCCGTATCAGCAACAACAGAAAGGCCGGTTCAGTCAGTCACTGAAAGACAAGAAGTCCGTCAGTCCGCTCCTGTCACTTACACTCCGGCTAACAGCAGGAGAGAAGAGATTAGGATAACCAGTGACGGAGATGTTGAAGCAAGGGAAGCGCAGAACAGGGCTGATGAAGAAAGAGCAGCAACTATACGGGCAGAAGAAAACAGGGAGGCTGAGAGAAGAGCTGCAGAAGAAAGAGAGACAGCTACCCGTGAAGCTCAGAGAAGGGCAGATGAAGCAAGAGATTCAGAAATACAGGAGGCTCAGCGCAAAATGGCTGAAGCCAGGGAGGAGCAGATCAGGATGGCAGAAGCCAGAGAAGCAGAGCGCAGAGATGCTGAAGCCAGGGAAGCACAACAAAGGGCCGAGGAGGAAAGAGTTGCAGCAATAAGGGCTGCAAAAGAAAGAGAGACAGCCACCATCGAGGCTCAGAGAAGAGCAGATGAAGAAAGAGCAGCAGCTATAAGAGCTGCAGAGTTCAGGGAGGCTGAGAGGAGAGCAGCTGAAAAGAGGGAGACAGAGGCAAGAGAAGCACAAAGAAGATCTGATGAGGCACGAGCTGCAGAGATACGCGAGACAGAAAGAAGAGAGGCTGAAGTCAGGGAATCCCAGAGAAGGGAAACGGAAGCCAGAGAAGCACAAAACAGAGCTGCCGAAGCAAGAGCCGCTGAAAGGCGTGAAGCAGAAGCAAAAGCAGCAGAGAGCAGAAGAAGTGAAAACCGCACTACGACGGAGTCAGGAAATTCCAGGATTGGAAACAGATAAATTCATTCAACCTGCATGATTTTCTTCTACGTTTCTCTGATAATAAGGGATATCATTCCACAGGCAAGTGCCGCAAAGAAACACCACACTGATGTGTGGCATTCTTTGTAGAAAATGCAGGAGATAAGACATGATAAGGCTGTAACAGCTGCAATAATTTCAATCACTGGATTGCGGGGATAGCCACAACCTGTTTACCGTAACATCGGCACCTCCATCAATAAAATCTCAGCATCAGAATCAGCTTTAACAGATATTTTGTCAACGTCCCATATTCCAAATCCGTCACGGGGATTCAATTCCTGTTGGTTGATAGTCACGTTACCACTGATAATAAACGCATAGACACCGTTCCCCTTTTCTTTTATACTGTATTCCGTACTGAGTCCTTTGTCAAATTTTCCCATATGGAACCATGACTTCTGATAGATCCAGACACCTTCATCATCTGTGTGAGGAGAGAGTATTTGTTGAAATCTATTATGACGATCCGCAATGTTAAGTGTGATCTGGTCATATCGGGGATTAACATTTTTCCGGTCAGGAAAAACCCATATCTGCAGGAGTTTTACTTTCCTGTCATTGCTGGGATTGTATTCGCTATGAGTGATCCCGGTGCCGGCGCTCATTACCTGAACATCTCCATGTTTAATGACAGAAGTATTTCCCATGCTGTCTTTGTGCTCCAGATCACCTTCAAGTGGAATGGTGATGATTTCCATGTTATCGTGAGGATGAGTGCCGAACCCCATTCCGGCATCTACGATATCATCATTCAGCACCCGCAGTGCCCCGAAGTGAACCCTTTCAGGATCATAATAATTTGCAAAGCTGAACGTGTGCCGGCTTTGCAGCCATCCGTGGTTTGCATTGCCACGTGTTTCGGCTTTGTGGAGTATAGTGTTTTCCATGATCTGTTTTTGTTTGCAATAATTAAACGATCAGAAAGGTCAGATTGTTCGGGGTTCAGGGTTCAGGGTTCAGGGTTCAGGGTTTAGGGTTTGGAGGACTTGGTGCATGTTTTCTTGACTTGGATACATATTTGGCATAACTTTGAATTATATCTTCCTTTCAAGACAAGGGTTTTCAGTTTTAAAGAATAGTGATCCTGTCATTTTGAACAACAGACAGATTTCAGACATTAACCTTCTTTTTCTCAACATATCTGTCAGGTTTAAATAAACTAAAAACTAACCCTATGAAAACGAAAACAACATTGATCCTTTTGACATTTCTGCTGCTCACAGGCTGTGACTGGTTCAAGGATCTGGGCGAAGTGACAATCTCAACAAACTTAATGCTGGATATCCCCGTTGTGGCAACTCATGGGAAATCGGCTGATATTAAGATAGATGTGGTCCCATTTTCTGCTTCAATGGATCTGGAGCTTGCTGACAATACGGATATTGAACCTTATCTCGCAAAGATCAGGGAGATAGATCTGAAGTCCCTCACTGTAACATTTAATGGTCTGACCGGATCGCAGGAAATAAATGATATCACCCTCGCTGTTACAGGAGTTGGAGATATTTGTACCCTGACTGACATAACGACAACAAATAATTCTTTCACACCAGTAATTGAAGAAGATCTGCTTATTCAGGCTGGTGAAAAGCTCAAGGATGACGAGAAGATAACTGTCACTCTTTCAGGCAGTACGAATGGTCAGTTTGCTTTTACTGTAAGCCTGAATTTTGACACTGATATTGTTGCTGGAGCGCTTGATTAAACTCTTAAGAACTGGCTGGGTTTTAACCTAAAAAAGTTCCGCGTTCAGGGTTTAATTCTTGTTTGATTGAAGCAGGCATATTTTTCCAATATGCCAGCAGATGTTCTGGGTATAACATCCAGAACTATTAACTTATTTTGATACTCCAAAATCCTTTAGAAAAACTGAGATCAGGCAAAGAACCAACCCTTAACTTCTCTTCGCTCCCTTCTCACCACTCACGACTCACGACTCATCCCTGACACCTAATCAAGGCCGACAAGCCATTCCTTGGCACCAGACTCGCTGGGAAACGATTTCACATCACGACCGGTGATCTTCATAAGGCCGTTATACAATATCTGTTGCAGTCCGCTCAGACCGACGACTGAGCTTCGCTTCACATAAGGCTTGTTACCCTGCAGAAAATTGTTGAAAATATCTCTTACTTCATTATTGAAATACATACCATTGAGATTGGTCATAGTCAACAGGGAATTCCTTGGCTGGCTCCGTATAAAAGAAGAGCTTTCACTGATCACTTCCCTGATCTCTGTTGCATTTGATAAGTTTGAGAAGTCCATAACAAAAATTGTTTTCCCCTTGTGGGTAATCTGCTGAGTTCTTGACATAATGAAATTTTATTTAAGGTTAACTGAATTCAAATTGTTGCCTGGTTTAAAGTTAAGGATGCTGAAATTGAATGCCCATAGGTAGCGTGTTTATGCAAACATAAAATGGTTTCATCTCTCCCCGTAAGTCCTGTTTGATGTTTTATTAACAGGCACTTTTAGTTACAAACAAAGAGAATTAGCTGCGGGATAATCGTAAGGTAAGGAAGCAAAAAGGTCTAATGATTCAAGGAGTTACGGGTTTCGGGTTCCGGGTTGCAGGAGCTATGCCCTGAACATTTGCTGACATGCTGAAAAAATCATGTCCCCTGCAACCTGGCATGAATTAAACGCGGAACCCTGAACCCTGAACATATTTTAATATCCAGAACCCGTCATCAAATTATAACTACCCTGAAAAGGAACCCTTTTTTTCTCTACGCTCACTTCTCACACCTCACACCTCTTCCATCACTACTGACGGCTTCCCGTTACTTCACCGGGGCCGGTGGAGGGGAAGCAGGTTCCTTGTTTGCCAATTCTCCGTGGAAGCTTCCCTTGAGCGTTCCGCCTCCATCATCAGAGGCGATGGTCAGGTAAACATCAATATCATATATATTTCCCAACCTTGTAACTTCAACAGTGCCTGATGACATTAATAGGTCAGGAGCCTTCATTTCGCCTTGCAATTCAAATCCTGCACTACATCCCTCCGTACATGAACCGGAGATGGAGAAAGAGTGTTGAAATATTTCACCAAAGTCTTCCTGAAGACGCAAATCGGCAACAAATACTGCCGAAGGAGAAAAGTAAATCTGAATTCTCAGACCATAAATTGCCTCCTCGCACTTTAATTCTCTTTTATAGTAGAATCCTTCTGCGAATGAATAGTCATCGTTGTACTCATGGTAAATATTTTCATTTCCGGCGATAGTGATCTTGTTATTAGTCATACCATCATCCTTATCGCATCCTCCAACCATCACCATGGCTGCCAGGATAGAAATCACTGAAAATTTCACAATGCTTCTCATAATTATCAGACATTTATTGGTTTATCAACTAAAGTTATGAAGAAAATTATAAATGGATAAATAAATTGTAATAAAACGACTTTCAATACAATCCCTGAATGGAATGAAATTTGCATTGAGACATTTCCTGGAATAAAAGATCAATAATTTATCTATAAGTATAAATTTGATATATAGTCAACATGGAGTCCGGAGACCATGTCACAAACGGGGCGGAACCGAAAAGCCATATGAGTAGGATTACATTAAAGTATTTGTTATGAAACGACTGTTTTTATTCTTTGCATTGATAAGTTTTGGTTATATGGCCAGTGCACAGGTGAGCTCGCATGCACTGGGAGCACGTTTATACGGAGGAGACACATACAATGGTGCAGAACTGTCTTACCAGAAAGGACTTAATGACAGGAACAGGCTGGAGCTTGATGGCAGCTTCGGATTCAGCAGTAATTTCACAAGAGTTTCTCTGATCGGAATTTATCACTGGGACTGGAAGATAGTCGGAGGATTGAACTGGTACATAGGACCCGGAGCAAGTGTATCATATGACAACTATGATTCAAGCACCTATGTTAATGTCGGTCTGGGCGGACAGATAGGTATAGAGTATAAATTCAAGGGTATTCCTTTTATGGTGAGCCTTGATAGTCGTCCGATGTGGGATTTTCTGGGCGAAGTAAACGGGCTGGGCTGGGGCGCTGCGCTGGGCCTGCGTTTTGCATGGTAGGAGAGGCGGACAGCTTGCTGATTAGTTGAGGTGTTTCGCGTTCCGAGTTCAGGGTTCCGGGTTTCGCGTTCCGAGTTCAGGGTTCCGTGTTTAAGTAAAGTTAGATTGCAGTGGACATGATTTTTTTTAGTATGTCAGCAACTTTTCAGGGTACTACATTCGGAACCCGGAACCTTGGAACCTTGAAACCTTGAAACCCTGGAACTCTACCAGAATAATCTAAACCGCCAAAGAAAAGACAGCAGGCGGTTTTAAAACAAGTCTCTACTGTAATGCCCCGTCAAG
>CAZGDJ010000029.1:0-16249 GCA_964524635.1 uncultured Rikenella sp.
GCCGGCTCAGGAAAGACACGTGTACTGACATATCGTGTTGCTCATCTTTTGAAGCAGGAAGTGCCTGCTTACCGTATACTCGCTCTTACCTTCACAAACAAGGCTGCCGGGGAGATGAAAGAAAGGATCAGCCGGATGGTTGGACCTGAAATATCAAAAAGTCTCTGGATGGGGACATTTCATTCAATCTTTGCGCGCTTTCTTCGTCATGATGGACACTACCTGGGCTATAAAAGCAACTTCACTATCTATGACACAGATAATTCCAGGAGCCTGGTCAGAGCCATAATAAAGGAGATGAACCTTGATGACTCGGTTTACAAACCTTCAGCCGTCGCAGGCCGTATCTCTCATGCCAAGAACAACCTAATAACAGCACAGCAGTATAGTTCAATTGCTCAAATAACAGAGACCGATAAGGCAGCGAGGATACCTGAGATGTCCGCTATTTACCGTCAGTATGCCATAAGATGTTTCAAGGCAAATGCGATGGACTTTGACGACCTGTTACTGAATATTAATATCCTGTTCCGTGACTTCCCGCCGGTACTTGATGAATACCGGAAACGATTTGATTATGTGCTTGTTGATGAGTATCAGGACACTAACTTTTCTCAATATCTTATTATACATAAGCTCTCAGAGATGCACCGTAACCTGTGCGTTGTAGGTGATGACGCCCAAAGTATTTATTCATTCCGGGGAGCACGTATTGAGAATATCCTGAACTTTAAAAATGACTATCCTGATTACCGCATCTTTAAGCTTGAACAGAACTACCGGTCAACCCAGACTATAGTCAATGCTGCAAACAGTGTAATTGACAAGAACGAAGGCCAGATAAAGAAGACTATATTCTCCCAGAAGGAAGTAGGCGAGAAGATCAGAGTGGTGCAAACAACCATTGACAGTGAAGAAGGAATTTTGACTGCATCTGACATCTTTGACACCCGGATGCGTGAACGGCTTATATGGAATGACTTCGCAATTCTGTATCGCACAAATGCCCAGTCACGGATTTTCGAGGAGATGCTGCGAAAACGCAATATTCCTTATAAGGTGTTTGGAGGACAGTCATTTTACGAAAGAAAAGAGATACGTGATCTTATTGCTTATCTTCGGATACTTGTCAATCCTGACGATGAGGAAGCATTGAAAAGGATAATCAACTATCCGAAGAGGGGGATCGGGGATACTACAGTGCATAAACTTATTGAGATGGCAAGGAGCCTTGATGTAAGCGTCTGGTCAATACTTGCATCTCAGGAGACTTATTCAGCTTACCTCTCTCCTGCCCTCCGAACAAAACTGAGTTCTTTCACCCTGTTTGTTACTCCCCTCATGAAGCAGGCAGAAGGAGACAACGCCTATAATGTTGCTTCAAATATGGCTGCAGCAAGCGGCATAATAACAGAACTCCGTGCCGGACAGGTTCCTGAAGACATTGACAGGCTTGAAAACATCCAGGAGTTACTTAATGGTATCAAGGAATTCACCGAGGAGGCAGTTACCAATGGCGATCCGGCTGATCTTGGCACCTGGCTTCAGACAGTTTCATTGCTGACAGATCAGGATATGGAGAAGCCAGAGGACAGGGAGAAGGTAACCCTTATGACTATTCATTCTGCTAAAGGGCTTGAGTTTAAATATGTTTATATTGTCGGTCTTGAAGAGAATCTCTTCCCTTCAGCTATGAACCTGTATAATCCTAAAGAGCTAGAAGAAGAGCGACGTTTGTTTTATGTTGCACTGACACGGGCCTGTACCCGCGTCACCCTGAGCTATGCCCTGAACCGTTATAAGTGGGGATCGCTTGAGCGCAGCTCACCAAGTCGCTTCATTAGCGAGATTGATAAAAGCTTTTTATATTATCCGCAGACAGGGGGCCGACCATTTGGTCAGGCAGGCAGGGAAGGTGACTATACAATACGGGAAAGGGAATCTGTCTTTGCCGGCACCCCTGTTGAGCGTAAACTGAAGCCGTTGGAGAAGGATAAAACTGCCGCGACATCGTCTGTGAAAAGATCTGTCGATCTTGAACCGGGAGACAGAGTAATGCATGAACGTTTTGGCCACGGTACTGTAAAATCTATAGAAGGTGAAGCTCCTAACACAACCGCGGTAATTGATTTCCAGTCAGCAGGTATAAAAAAGCTGTTGCTAAGGTTTGCCAAGCTGGCCAAAGTATAGATAAATGGGGTAGCGCAGGCAATAAAAAAGAGGGTGTCTCAAAAGTGACACCCTCTTTTTTTTAATGATTATAACTATTTCTTTTTCTGTCCCCATTTAGACATATCCATCTGCATCAGGCTTGCTCCGGCAGTGGATATTGAGTGTGTGGCATCCATGTCAATCTTAGTGACTTCCATCTTTGAAGAAAGAACGCCTTTTTCATAGGTCTCGGAAGCCATCATTACACCTTTCATCTGATCATAATTTCTTGGCATGCCGTTCTGTCCCTCCAGCATTTTGCTATTTCCTTTAAATTTAACCTCTTCAGTGGTCCAGACCAATGACCTGACTTTATCTTTCTCTTCAATCGCCTCATACTCATCGCAGCGATAACCACAGATGGTCCTTGTATTTCCGGTTTTGCGGACTGTTACATTATCAACGGGCTCCTTCGTAACAGTTCCCGTATTTGCAGCGGAATCAGGCATAAGCATTATCATACCTGATTTCCCTCCATCAATAACAGCATAGGTTATCATGACTTTATTAATCATATCTACAATAGCCGTTGCACTGATTGATTCTCCATCTTCAGACTGAATGGTGCTTGACTCCATCCCCAGGCAACCTGTATTGGTATTAAACCACATATCTATATCTACAACACCTTCCACCTTACCTTTTTCATATATCTCGGTTTTCATCCTGATGAGGCCTTTGAAATCATATTTCTCATCATATTTTGCCGTTACTTTACCAATCCCCAAGTTTGGCATTTTAAAACCTGAAGCTTTTTCCTGAGCAACACTGTCATTTGCAGCTGCTTTCTCATCAATTTTTTGCTCTACCTCTTTAGTGACCTCTTTGTTTACAGCCTGTTCAAGCTTCTTTTTCAGCATGTTACCTATCTGCGCATTGGTCCTGGCAGGCATTATAAATATTGCCAGCAGTATAAGAAGAAAGATTTTTGTTTTCATCATCTATGAATTTAAGATTGGAATGTAAAGATATGAAATTTGCAGATTAAGAGTTACGGCTTATGCCTAATTTGACCTGTCTTCTTCATTAATAAAAAAAATGGGAGATACATTTTGTATCTCCCGGACTTTCCTGTATATAGTTATAGATGAGGTTTTTACGCCAAATGCTTTAAATATATGTTTCTAGCTTACAGCCACCTCAGGTTCTTCTACAACATACATGCCTTTCTCTATGAGTGTTGAGTGGTACAAAGTGGCAAAGGCGCTCTTAATCCACATAATAGATATAAACACACCAAAGATCAGGCAGATGAAGCCAGCCAGCACGATGAAGAAGCACATGAACCCCATCAGGAAGATAGTCCATCCGTGCCCGCGTGTAAGCCTCCAGCTTTCTTCTGCAGCCTTAATAGGATCAAGACCACGGTCCATTACCAGGTAAGGTGTGAATGCCAGCCGGCAGGCAATAATAATGCCGGGTATTATAAGGCATACTATTCCAATTCCGATAAGAGCTCCGACCAGAAGGTTGGCAAGAATAATATTCAGATAGTTCTTACGGAAGCCTCTGACAAGCCAGTCAAAATCAGGAGTCTGCTTGCGGACAGCCTGAACGAACATCATTTTGCTGCCAAACTGAAACACAGGTAAAACAAGTAAGGCATACATAAGAGCGATAAGCCCCAGAATACCTGCAAAAATGCCCATTGCCCCGAACTTGAAAAGGTCATCAGGACCGAAATCGCCATGGCTGAAGTTATCAAAGAATTTCAAGTCATGCATGTCGAATTTGTTACCTATCGACATGGGTGAGGTCAGAACGCCAAGAATAATGACCACGAGAAAAAATCTCAGAAAATTGTCGGTCATTACACTCCAGCCGGTACCATACGAGGTGCCAAATGTGGGAAGTAACTGATAAGTTTTTTTTGTTTCCATTTTATTTGCTTTTACTGTTCAAAAAAATTGTTTGATGAAGCAAATCTATTACAGCTTGATAAAAGGGATTTCATACCTTAGTAGTGATTTTATAAAATACTACTTTGGTATGATGTATACTACTTTGGTAGTGACTGTCTTCCAAAATGTTACACTTATTTCAACATGGAATTGATTTGTCTGGTCGTTTTTATTTTCTGTGCTGCCCTGGCAGCCGGAGGTATTCTGATGGTATCACAAATGACCCTGAAACACCCTGCACCGTTTGTCAGATCACTCATTTATTATACAATCTTCATATGTGCTTTTTGTTTTTACGGGATCTGGGGACAGTTTATTATTGTCGGCATTGCCGGTGACAAACTGACTCCTGATCTGATGTCATCCATATCAGTGGTCTCTTTTCTGCTGGGACTTCCCTTTCTTGTATTTGCATGGCTGATGCTCACCCGCTTAGGGTCAGAAATAGCAGGATACCTATTCAATAATTATCTGACTGCAATATTTCTGATAGTTAATTTTGGCGTCATTCTTTTACTGGGCATTTCCACACGAAACACTGAATTCTCCGAAGCTCTGCCGATATTCAGATCCTACTATTGCTGTTCAGTGATTGTTTATTCATTGATTACATCATTGCTGCTCCTTAAAGCAAAAGCAACCGAATTGTCTAAAACTGACAGAAGGAATGTTACTGTCATAATAATATCGGGGGCATTGCTGCAGGTGGCGGTACTCCTTCTGATTCCTGATCCTGTCTGGATGGCACTGATCTTTGTTTTCCTCCTTATTGCCAGCACCATGATGCTTCCGGTTTATCTGACTTATATAGCTGACCTGCATGTTTGTCAACCTCTACCCGGGCTTCAGTTACCGAAAGGGATTGAAGATTTTTTCATAACTCATGAGATATCACCCCGTGAAGCAGAAATAATAAAAGAAATATGTAACGGTTTGAGCAACCAGGAAATAGCAGACAAGCTGTTTATCAGCCTGCAGACGGTAAAGGATCATACATCCCGTATTTACTCAAAAGCCAATGTCAGGAACAGGATGCAGCTTATGACACTTGTTCAGACAATAGATAATTAATTCCCTTGTCTTCAAGCTTCCTTTTCCGATACAAGTAATTAGCAAAGAACAAATTGCTATTATAGAGTGATTTTGGTATTTTTGGTCATACTTTTAATTACCGGAAAATAATTATTGAAATGAGTTTAAGCAAAGTTCCCCAGAGAATAGGGATATTGACCGCCGGTGGTGACTGCCCGGGAATCAATGCCGCAATCAGAGGTGTGGGAAAGACAGCCATTGTGAAGTATAATATGAAAGTTATTGGTATAAGTGATGGCTTCTCGGGACTGATACATAAAGAATATGTGGAGCTTACTGAAGGTAACCTGTCAGGCATTCTGACACTTGGAGGAACAATACTTGGAACATCACGCGAAAAACCATTTAAGAATGACGGTAAGTGGAAGAATGAGATCAGCAAACCTCTCCTTATAAAAGAACATTATGAGCAGCTTGGCCTTGATTGCCTCGTATGCATCGGAGGCAACGGTACCATGAAGACTGCCTATATGCTTTCACAGCAAGGATTGAATATTGTTGGTATTCCAAAGACTATTGACAATGATGTCTGGGGAACGGACATTACATTCGGATTTGACTCAGCGGTTAATATTGCTACTGAGGCTATTGACCGGTTGCACTCAACTGCAAACTCACACAAGAGGATAATGGTCATTGAGCTTATGGGACATAACGCCGGATGGCTGGCTCTTTACTCAGGAATAGCCGGTGGTGGCGACGTGATTCTGATTCCTGAAATACCTCATAATGAGGATATTATAATGAGCTATCTCGGGAAACGGGCTGATGACAACAAGCCCTACTCGATAGTGGTGTTGGCCGAGGGCATTAAGGTACCTGAGAAAGAAGAGTCACCCGGCCGATATATGGCAAGAAAAATACAGCAAATAACAGGTCTTGAGACCAGGGAGACTGTGTTGGGCTATATTCAGCGCGGTGGAACACCCTCACCGATGGACAGAGTGCTGGCATCACGATTTGGTACGGCAGCTGCCAACCTGATTGCAGAAAGACAGTTTGGTAAAATGGTTGCACACAGAGACTGGAGCATTGCATCTGTTGATTTATCAGAAGTTGCCGGTAAAGTAAAGCTGGTTAATCCTGATAACCACATAGTTACTCAGGCAAGGGAAATGGGAACATGCTTCGGAGACATAGAATAAAAGTGTCAGTCTTAATTTGACCATTAATATTGGAATAAAGAATGAAAAGGCTGATCATAATCAGGCATAGTAAAGCTGAAGGCCGAACACCTGAACTTTCTGATTTTGAAAGATCACTGACAACAGAAGGCAAGGAACACTCAGGGCTGATGTCAGAAATGCTCATAACCAGAGAGAAAAGCCTCGGTATGGTACTGGCGAGCCCTGCCTTCAGGGCTATTGAAACAGCACTTATTTTCTGTAATGAGTACAACCATGATTATGAAAATATCCGGATCTGTCCGGAACTCTACTTAATGCATGAACCATACTCTTATCTTTCATTCTTCAGGTCTCTGAATAATGAAAACGAAATATTCACCTTATTCGGGCACAACCCGATGCTTACTGAAATTACCCGCCTTCTCACAGACCAAAATGTTGGGGATATACCCAAGACAGGTGTTGTCTGTCTGTCTTTCAAGACAGATAATTGGTCTTCAATTGAACCCGGGAGCGGTGTAATAGAATATTTCCTGAGTCCAAAATCTCTGATATGATTAAAGCATATATACCAAAAGAGATAAGCTGGCTTTCTTTTAATGAGAGAGTGTTACAGGAAGCAGAAAACAGGGAAGTTCCTCTTTTTGAGAGATTTAACTTCCTGGGCATTTATTCCAATAACCTTGATGAATACTTCAGGGTGAGAGTTGCCACCCTGAGGAGACTATCACAGTTCGGGAACAAGTCAAAAAGTATCCTGGGTTATAGTCCCAAAGCCACCCTGAAGAAAATTAATGAGAAAGTACTTTCCCAGAACGAGAGATTTGAAAAGGTTTACGCTGATCTTCTGATTGAACTTGAAAAACAAAATATTTATATCATTAACGAGAAGCAGCTCGATCATTCACAGTCAAAGTTTGTCAAAAATTTCTTTCATAAAGAGGTTCGTAACAGGCTGATGCCATTGATACTAACCCGTGAGGGCAAATTGCCCATCCTGACTGATGACGCGATATACTTTGCCATCCTGTTAAGAAATTCAGCGAAAGACAAGAAGAGGTATTCACTTCTTGAGATTCCGACCGATATTCTTCCCAGATTCATCCTTCTGCCAGAGAAAAAAGGCAAGAAGTACATAATATTTCTGGATGATGTCATCAGGTACGAGCTGAAAGATCTTTTCTCTGTTTTCCAGTTTGATGAGTTATATGCCTATACAATCAAACTTACAAAAGATGCCGAGCTGGATATTACTGATGATCTCTCCGAAAGTTACATTGATAAGATATCCAAGAGCCTTCATCAACGTAAAAAAGGACTTCCTGTCAGATATGTTTATGACAGGAGAATGCCACCAGAGCTTCTTAAGATCATGACGAAAAAGCTGAATCTGAGTGCTGATGATGTAAAAATTCCGGGTGACAGGTATCATAACTTCAAAGACTTTATGAAATTCATTAATCCCGGCAAAGATGATTTAAACTATAAAACTCTGCCCTCAATTTATCATCGTGATATTCAGAGAGGTAAAAGCATCCTTTCAGTTATGAAAAAGAAAGACGTGATGCTCTGTTTTCCATACCATACATTTGATCATTTCATTGATCTTTTAAGGGAAGCATCAATAGATCCCAATGTAACAGCAATACATATAACTCTTTACAGGATGGCGAGAAACTCCAGTGTCATCAATGCACTTCTTAATGCCGCCAGAAACGGTAAGAGTGTGACCACTATTGTGGAGTTACAGGCCCGATTTGATGAAGAAGCTAATATATTATGGGGAAACAGACTTCAGGATGAAGGTGTAAAGGTGATTTATGGTGTACCCGGACTGAAAGTTCACTCAAAGCTTTGCCTTATTACAAGAGTAAAGAATGATATAGTTCATCGGTTTGCTGCTGTCGGGACAGGCAACTTCAATGAAGAAACCGCCAGGATTTATACTGATCAACTTCTGCTGACTTCAAATAAAAAGATCACCAATGAAGTTCTGAAAGCATTTAATTTTTTTGTTGCCAACTACAGGAAGGACCAGTTCTATCACCTGCTTCTTTCACCTTTCTACCTTCGTAACAAGCTGATGACGCTTATTGAAAATGAAATAAAGAATGCAAAAGCCGGAAAAAACGCGTATATCTCTATTAAGATCAATAACATAACCGACGAGGAAATAATCAATAAACTTTATAAAGCCAGTTCTGCCGGTGTAAAGATCAGATTAATCGTAAGGGGCATGCTATCGCTTATACCGGGCATTAAAGATCTAAGTGAAAATATTCAGGCCATCAGCATCGTTGATCGTTTTCTTGAGCACTCGAGGTTTTTTATTTTTTGTAACGGGGATGATGAACAGGTTTATATCAGTTCGGCTGACATTATGCCAAGAAATCTTGATCGCAGAATAGAGGTCACCTGTCCAGTCTTTGATAAAAGCATTAGAAAACAATTAATTGACTTATTTGAGATACAGTGGAGTGATAATGTTAAAGCAAGAATATTTGATGAGACACAGTCAAACAAGTTCGTAGAGTCTGGCAGGAAGAAGATCCGTTCCCAGACGGAGGTTCATTGCTATCTGTCAAAAGTCAACAGGAAACAGCCAAACACTAATCTTTCTTAAATCCACACAGACAGACGATTGTGTAAAAGTTCGATTGTTCGCCTGTCATTTTGTTTCCTTAATACTCTCTGAAAATGATCACTTTCCCTTTTTCAAACTCGATGGTAAAGCTATCACCCTGAGCTTCATTAAGTGACCCTCTCCACCAATTGGTCAGCTTGAGATTGTTGAGGTGATAACGCAAGCCGCGTGATGAAATACACATTTCAGGATTAATGCTGAATACAGATATTTGCTGCCCGGGATGAGATCGGAGCGTTACTGTCTCATTGAAGGCCTCAAACACACCGCTGTCGGTATACATTGTAACCTTTATGTCTTTTATATACTCGGCAATTAGTGAAACATTGGCAATAGTATGATCTTCACGCAATCCGGTAGCTCCCAGTATTATAACTTCCTTTATTCCCTGAGAAACGCACCATTTTACAGCTTTGGTGAGGTCATTGGTTTCCTGATCGTTATCCTGATAAAGAATTATCTTATATCGCTCTTTTGTGGCAGCTGAAACAGAGTCAAGGTCGCCTACAACAGCATCAGGTTCAATGCCATGGGCAATCAGTTTTTCAACAGCCCCGTCACAACATACTATCATATCAGCTTCCGCTATATGCTTCAGCGGGATGGAATGTGACGGATACCTGCCGTCAGCCAGAATGATGGTTTTCATAATTTATCAATTTGACACATCAGTCCTTTTTTCCATTCTCGCAGCCCTGCGATGGCCATCAGGTCATAAACAAAAAAAAGCACTGCTGTGGGATACATTCCTGCTGCAAGATAAACAATAACAGCGATAGTATTTGCAGCAATCCATACATGCCATTGTTCCAGTATCTTTCGTGTAAGCATCCAGGTTGCTATTACAGATAAAGAAGTAATAATGGCATCCCAGAATGGTACCTGTGAATCCGTCCACCTGTCAAGTCCGAACCATAATAGTATAAACAATCCGGATGTAGCAGAGAGGCATACAATTGCAGTCTTAGTGTCAAGTCTCCTTACTTTAAGAAATGAATGGTTTTCCTCTCCACTCTCTCCTCTCTCCTTAGTACCTGCCTTATTATCAGATCCATGCTTCCAGGCCCACCAACCGTAAATACTTATTAAGAGATAATAACCCTGCAATGCCATTCCGGCATAAAAGCCATTTTCTCTGAAAACATACATATAAACTGCCGAGGTAACAATACCCAATGGCCACAACAGGATATTCTGGCGTATCTCAAGAAAGACATAGAGGATGCCGGTTACAGCGCCAAAAATCTCCACTGAATGGTTACTTAACCACGGCTCCACCTGTCAGAATATTAATGATAAACCACACATAAAATTCAGCCCGGCCTGAGGGAAGAAATAAGCCCAGGTCTTCTCCTGTCCATCCTCCTTCCACATGCCGCCGTAAGCATTGTTTTCATACAAATTATTGAAAATATTGTTCACCTGCAGCCTCAGATTTATTGTCTCAGGTTTCTTTGGACCGATTTCATATTCAGCAATAAAATTACTGACAAAGTACGGAGAAATGGAACGTTTATTGGTCATGGTGTTATCAAAATACTGCTTGCCCACATATTTTCCATTAAGTCGTAAGGCAATGTTTTTTAAAGGGTTGACTTCAAGTTCTCCTGACCCGATAACTGAAGGAGAATAAGCAATATCCACAACCCCAAGATCATTCCAGACGTATTGAGATGTCCAGTCTGATGTATTATAGTCAAAGTAATAATTGCGAAAATCTAATATTTTGTTCCGGCTCAGAGTCAGATTGAACTGTAAGGCGGCCCGTGATGAAGGTCTGTAATTGCAGGATAATTCAACTCCTGCCCTGTAACTTTCAGGAACGTTGGTCATCACAGAATATCCTGTATTGCTTATTTTACCTGTTGGAACAAGCTGATCATGATAAAGCATCATGTAAAGGTTGAGGCTTAAACTCAACGTTCCGGTTTTGAAGGAATAACCGCTTTCGAAATCCAGAAGCCTCTCAGGGCGCGGAGTAGCATTATTGTCCCCCGTCGCATCGGTAAAATTTGAACGCGTAGGCTCACGATGAGCTACAGAAACTGAGACAAAAGCATCACTGCCCTTGCCATCATTCCAGAAAATTCCTGTCTTGGGATTGAAGAACCTGTAATAATGATTCTGAGAAATATTTCTGAGATCATCATCAAGACCGGTAATCTTGTATCCAATAAACCTGTATTGAAGATCAATAAACCAGTTGAACCTTGCACTTATCTCACTATTGACTTTTCCATAAATGTTTAGTTCATCTTTATAACCATGGCCTCTGTACCATTCATGACCCGGAAGAATGGTTCCGGGAAATTCCATCCACATTATTTTTCCGAAATGATCTCCATCATATCTGTTTGCACCGCCTCCGGCAATCCATTCTGTTTTATTGCCTGTTCTTACTAAAGACCATATAATACCGAAGAAATCATTTCTTAACCATTTCCTTTGAATAATATCAGTTTCTGTTATTGTATCTTCTGCCCATATTAAGGAACCAAGATCATATTCTTCAGAATCGATGTCGCTTTTCTGCTCTTCGTAATACCCTGATCCTTTGGTCAGGTGAAGACCCGTATTAAGTGACATCTTCTGGGTAAACTTATGTGTATAAAACAGATGATAATGGTTCTGAGTATAATTGTCTGTCTCATCAGCATAATAATGAATATTGCCATCATTGTCTTCATAGACACCAGCAGGGTTAAAGCGTCGATGAACATCAAGTGAATCCTGTGGCACACCCCACCAGCTGATACCAGTACGTTCTCTTCCGCTAATGACATTAAATCTCAGTTTGTTAACCGCCGTTTCCCAGCTGCCGCTCACCATCACTGAGTTAATATCTGAGGCGCTGTATTCAATGTATCCGTCGCTGGATATTGAAGAAGCACGTATCATCGTGCTGAATTTGTCATCAATCTTTCCTGACCATATTTTAGCAGTTGCCTTGAATGTACTGAATGACCCTGCAGAAAAGTCAACAGAGGCACCAGGGGAGGCAGGCAATAAGAGTGTATTGATGTTCATTGAAGCTCCAAAAGCGCCGGATCCGTTTGTTGACGTGCCCACCCCTCTCTGTATCTGAACGTTACCTGTTGATGATGCCAGGTCTGGAAGGTCAACCCAGAATACCTGCTGCGACTCGGGGTCATTGAGCGGAATGCCATCAACGGTAACATTAATCCTGTTTGCGTCAGTTCCCCGGATACGAAGAGAGGTATAACCAACTCCGTTACCTGCATCAGACGTTTCAACGACAGAGGGAGTTAAAGCCAGAAGGTAGGGCATATCCCTTGTCATATCATTCTTTCGCATGATTGAATTTTCAATATTTGAATATGCCATAGGAGTCCGACTTCCTGCCCTGTTTGCCCGTACGACTATTTCGTCAGTCATCGTGATTGCCTCCGTCAGTACCACATCAGAAACCACATGACCAACCAGTTTTATTGCCCTCGTTTCAGTGTCATAGCCGACAAAACTGTATCGCAGGTTGTAGATGCCATCTTTCAGACCACGTATCATATACCTGCCATCATTGCCGGTTGTGACACCTGAAAAAAGGCTGTCAATAACAACATATGCTGCAGCTATTGGATTACCTCCAGTATCTGTGACGGTTCCTTCTATAACTCCCCTGCCCTGCTGTCCCGACATCTCTAAAACGCTGAATATGAGCACCAAAACAATAGTTACTCTTCTCATCATTATTCTTTTAATTAATACCTTTTAATGAGGAGCTCGCAACAAGAAGCGGAAATGATTACTCTTTTTCCCTCCGCCGGCATTACCCGGATCAGGTTATAAGGGTTTGATCTCAGCCCGTTGTATTAAGGCACCCCATTTTATAATGCAAATTTATGAAATCTGAAGGACAATATGGCAAAAAAGTTCAGTTCCCAACATCTAAATGTCAAATTAGTATATTTGTGCCGTGAATGTATTCAAAATGGATGATCTCCTGAATAAGCTTAAATATAAGTCTCATGACCGCATTGCCATTATCAATGCTCCTGACGGTTTTGAAAAAAGAATGTCAAAACTAATACCTGAAGTGCAGATAGATAGTGAAATAAATGCCCGGTATCTTTATGAATTCATTCTGGCTTTCACTCATACTTCAGAAGAAGTTAATGACCTTGGTTTATCATGTCTGCATAACATCAGCGAAGACGGAAAACTCTGGATGGCTTACCCTAAGGTTACATCAAAGAAACTGACTTCGGACATCAATCGTGATCATGGGTGGGAAATACTTGAGGAAGCCGGGTTCAGGCGTGTCAGCCAGGTTGCCCTGGATGAAGACTGGTCAGCTCTGCGCTTCAGAAACGTAAAGTATATTAAATCTGGAAATAAGTAGAACAATATGGCCAAATTCATACTCTGGGGTCCGAGGGTCCTTGCCTTTGTAATTATTGTATTTAATATACTGATTGCTTCAGGCAGACAGACTCAGGATGCTGTCAATGAAAAACAAACAACTGACTTTATAATCAGTTTAGTACCTGCCATGGTGCTTTTTGCTGGTGTTATCACTGGATGGAAACACAAGCTGACCGGAGGCATAATAATAACTACTCTTGGCGTTGTGATGACAATATTCCTGCGTAAATATGGCAGCCTGATCGATTATCTTCCTCTCGCAACCCCAGTACTTGTGACAGGTATATTATATATTTTGTCATATTTATATGAAAAACCACTGGTAAAAAGTCAGAGTTCAAGCAAGTAACATGAGCAGCACCAAATATTTCGCACCTGTAGTTTTCGTCGTTGTTATTTTGCTTTCCTCCTGCAATAAAGCTGAGGAAAAGTACTATCCGGGCCGTGTGGAATTTCCTGTACGACCCACCTTTGGTATGAAAGAAGCTATGGCTGCACATGTTATTCCCCTTCCCAAACAACATGAGTGGCAAGAGCTTGAGATGACAGCATTTTTGCACTTTGGTATTAATACTTTCACTGATAAAGAATGGGGCGAGGGAGATGAATCTCCGGACCTGTTCAATCCGATAGCTCTGGATACAGAGCAGTGGGTAAAAGTTTTGCAGGATGCAGGTATGAAAATGGTCATCATTACTGCCAAACATCATGACGGGTTTTGCCTATGGCCAACTAAGACAACTTCTCATTCTGTTGCGGCGAGCCCGTGGAAAGAAGGGAAGGGAGATGTTGTCAGAGAGCTTAAGGATGCCTGTGATAAATACGGAATGAAATTTGGCATCTACCTGTCTCCATGGGACCGAAATGCAAGCTGTTATGGGGACCTTACGGCTTACAATAAATTCTTCAAAGATCAACTTACCGAGTTACTGACATGGTACGGTAAAGTTGATGAAGTATGGTTTGACGGCGCCTGTGGTGAAGGTCCAAATGGCAAAAAGCAGGTTTACGACTGGGAGGGTTATTACACTATAATCCGTGAGCTTCAGCCTGACGCAGTTACCGCAATTATGGGCGAAGATATAAGATGGGTAGGGACTGAGTCAGGGTATGGACGCGAGACAGAGTGGAGTGTGACAGCTCTGGCACCTGGAGCTTCACAGACCAGTAAAATAATAAATTCAGAACTTAATCTTGACGCCACATCAGAAGATCTTGGAAGTGTCACGGTGCTGCAGAAAGCAAGCAAAGTATTCTGGTATCCCGCAGAGGTTGATGTTTCTATAAGACCGGGCTGGTTCTGGCATAAATCAGAAGATACTCTGGTAAAGAATGTTGATAAACTGGCTGATATCTACTTCAGTTCTGTCGGAAGAAATGCCGTATTGTTGCTTAATGTTCCTCCCGATAATCGTGGTCTGATCCATGAAAACGATATCAAAAATCTTATGGATCTTCGCAATTATCTTGATGAGACTTTTAAAACTGATTTGCTTAAAGGTGCACGTCCTTATGGGCAGGGTGCCTCAAATGCAATTGACGGAGATAATAAAACTTCATGGTCTCCCTCAGGAGAGGCTGTTGCATCATTTGTCCCTGCTATTTCTGCCACATTCAATGTTGCAATGTTGCAGGAAGACATAACAAAAGGACAACGAGTTGAGTATTTTGTAATTGAATCACGAAATGGTGAGTTATGGGATACTATTGTCAAAGGAACAACTATTGGATATAAGAGACTCTTACGCTTCCCTGCTGTTAAGGCTGATGAAATAAGACTTTCTGTTTTGTCATCGAGGGACAATCCCATAATAAGTACTTTCGGCCTTTTTCTTACACCTGACAGTGTCAATGCAACCATTAATGATTATTGAGATTTCTGATGAGTTTATTCAATTGGTACGGTTGTTGTGGCATTTTGACAAACCATAATACCTGCGATCATGAAAAAGCTATTGTTGTTCACCATGATATTGTCAATAGGTATCGGTTGTCTTGCACAGGGTAATGCTTCTCTTTCAAAAGAAGAAAAGAAACTAATCAGGCAAAGGGAAAAGGAACAACGCGAGAAAGTGCTCTCAACCAATATTTCACAGGCAATCGAATCCGGTTATTTTGTTCTGAAAACTGACCGGATAAACAATCATATACACGTCAATCCCTCATTGAACTTCATTGCTGTGTTGGGGAAAGAGGCATATCTGCAAACTGCTAACAGTAGCGGGTTAGGTGCCAATGGCGTTGGCGGAATTACTGTCAAGGGTGAAATAAAAAGATATACCGTAAAAAGGAATGAGCGAACCGGAGGTTATACAGTACAGTTTAGTTCTGAAGGACCTTCAGCCTATCTGTCAATAATAATGCGATTTAATGCCACAGGCCAGATGGCAACTGCTTCTATCAGGCCTGTCTGGGGAAGAACAATAGGTTTTTCAGGCACTGTGGTGCCAGCTTCGGCATCCCTGGCATCAAAGTAAATGAAATCACCTGAAAATAAAACCAGAAATAAGTTAAACCATAAATTCGTAACATATGAAATACATTAAGCTTTCAATATTGTTTGCCCTGATGTTTACAACATCATGCAAACTGGACCCGGGCTATACAGTATACAATAATGTGGTATTGAATATTGACTCAAAAACAATTCCTGAAACAGGATTTATAAATCAACCTCTGTCCATAACAGCATCATGTTGGGCTCCTAATTCCTGCTGGTCAAATCTGGAATTTATTTTCACCAAAAAGGAGACCCTGTTTTATCAATTGGTGGCAATTGGAGACTATGAGAGTCAGGGGGAATGTAATGAAATGTTATTGACTGCTGACACAACAATCTCTTTCACTCCTACGGTTCCGGGTCAGTTTATTATACAGACCTATCTCAATGG